>NZ_CEXFHW010000220.1:0-5617 GCF_982640115.1 Quisquiliibacterium sp.
GCCGAAACCATCACCCTGGGGCCCTACCGGTTGCCGATCGACGAGCAGGCACGATCGATGCTGCCCTTCTTTGGCGGGCGCGGCAGCGTGCCCACGGTGTCGGTGCTCGACATGCTCGAGGGCCGCATGCCGCCCGATCTGATGCGCGGCCGAGTGGTGGTGTTCGGCCCCACCGCGCCGGGTCTGCGAGACAGCCGCGCCACCCCGGTGGACACCAACCAGCCCGGCACCGAACTGCATGTGTCCTGGCTGCAGGGTGCGCTCGATGCGCGCCTGCCCAGCCGGCCCCACTACACCGATGCAGCCGTGCTCAGCCTGGTCTGGTGCGTGGCGCTGGGCATGATGGCCGGCGCCTGGCGCCTGCGCCCGGCGCGCTTCGTGGCGACCGCTGCGGCGCTGGCGCTGGCGGTGTGGTCGCTGGGCTGGTGGGTGTGGCGGCACGATCGGCTGGTGCTGCCGGTGGCCGTGCCGCTGGTGCAGATCGGCGTGCTGTTCGTGGCGCTGGGCGCGCTCGGCTATCTGCTGGAGCTTCGTGGGCGCAGCTCGATCAACCGGCTCTTCGGCCAGTATGTGCCGCCCGAACTGGTCAACGAGATGAATGAAGACCCCGACCGGTACAGCATGTCGGGCCGTGCGGCGGAGCTCACCGTGATGTTCGCCGATGTGCGCGGCTTCACCACCATCTCCGAGAAGCTGGAGCCCACCGCGCTCGGCGAGCTGATGAATGCCCTGCTCACCGACCTGTCGCGGGTGATCCGCGCCGACCACCTCGGCACCATCGACAAGTACATCGGCGACTGCGTCATGGCCTTCTGGGGCGCGCCGGTGGCCCGCCCCGACCACGCCGCGGCAGGCGTGGCGGCGGCCCTCGACATGCAGCGCTCGCTCGCTCGGCTGGTGCCGCGACTGAGCCTGCCACCGGGAGCCACCATCGCGATCGGCATCGGGCTGCACACCGGGCGCGCGGTGGTGGGCAACATGGGCTCGGCCTACCGCATGGCCTACACGGTGATGGGCGACACGGTGAACACCGCCTCGCGCCTGGAAGGACTGACCAAGGCCTACGGTGCGCAGATCGTGGCGGGAGAGTCGGTGCGCGCGGCCGCCGCCGAGCCGTTCCTGTGGCGGCAGCTCGACCTGGTGCGGGTGAAGGGCCGCGACACGCCGCTGGCCATCCACGAGCCGCTGTGCCGCACCGATGAAGCCACGGACACGCAGCGCGAGATGGTGCGCAGGCACGAGGCAGCGCTGGCCCGCTACCTGGCACGCGACTTCGGCGAGGCTCGCGCGCAGTGGCAGGCGCTGCAGGACGCGCCCGATGCCGCCCTGCACAGCGAACTGCATGCGGTGTGGATCAAGCGCTGCGAGCAGTATCTGGTCTCGCCGCCGCCCGCCGATTGGGACGGCGTGCACACCTTCGAGACCAAGTAGGCCGCCGCCAGGCCTAGATGTCGATCTGCTCGGGCTTCAGAAAACGCTCGCCGTACTGCCGCGGCACGCCCTTGGCGAGGAACACCTCGTAGAGGTCCGGATCGATGTGCCCGTTGTCGCGGAAGCGCTGCATGATGGCCAGCGCCTGCGAGAGCTTCATCGAGGGCTTGTAGGGACGGTCGGCGGCGGTGAGCGCCTCGAAGATGTCGGCAATGCCCATGATGCGGGCCTGCACGCTCATCTGCTCACGGGTGAGGCCTCGCGGATAGCCCTTGCCATCCATGCGTTCATGGTGGCCACCCGCGTACTCGGGCACATTGGCCAGATGCCTGGGCCAGGGCAGGTTCTCGAGCATGTGGATGGTGGACACGATGTGGTGGTTGATCACCTCGCGCTCGCTCGCGGTGAGCGTGCCCGCCCGGATGCTCAGGTTCTCGATCTCGTCGGCGGTGAGGAAGCTCCGTCGTTCGCCGGAGGGATCTGTCCAGGGATAGCGCTCGCTGATCTCGGCGATGCGCTGCACCGATGCATCGTCGAGGCTCTCGCCGCCGTGATTCACGCGGTGCAGGAACAGCCGGTCGTCCTGGATCCGATGCCGGACCCGATCCAGTTCGGCCTGCGCCTGCGCGGCCGGCAGGCCGGCCGCGACAGCCCGCAGCGCCGCGATCTCGGCATCACGAGCCACGACCTCGAACCGGGTGTCGAGCAGCTCGATGCGATCGAAGATGGTCTGCAGCTTGGTGGCCTTGTCGACCACATGCACCGGCGTGGTGACCTTGCCGCAGTCATGGAGCAGGGCCGCGATGCGCAGCTCGTAGCGGTCCTTGTCGGTGAGCTGGAAGCCGGCAAGCGGACCCTCGGTGGTCTGGTTGACCGCCTCGGCCAGCATCATGGTCAGCTCGGGCACCCGCTCGCAATGGCCGCCGGTGTAGGCGGATTTCTCGTCGATGGCGTCGTCGATCAGCTTGACGAAGGCCTCGAAGAGGTTCTCGAGCTGCAGCATCAGCCGGCGGTTGGTGAGCGCCACCGCTGCCTGCGAGGCGAGCGACTCGGCCAGCCGCTGATCGGCGGTGGAGAAGGGATGCACATCCCCCGAGGCAGGGTGGGTGGCATTGATCAGCTGCAGCACGCCGATGATGGTCGACTCGTGGTCGCGCAGCGGCACGGTCAGGAAAGACCGGGAACGGTAGCCGGTGGCCCGATCGAAACGGATGGTGCCGGAGAAGTCGAAGTTCTCGTCGGTATAGGCGTCGGCGATGTTGGCGGTGGCGCCGGTGATCACCACATGGGCCGCCACCATGTGGTCGTTGGGGCTGCCGTCCTCCATGTAGAGCGGCAGGTCGGTGAACTGCGGCGGCAAGGAGGCCGATGAGCTGCCCCCGAAGGCAATGCCCATCGAGAGCGTGCGCACGATGCGAAACTGCAGATGGCGCTGGTCATCGGACACCGTGTAAAGCGTGCCCCCGTCGGCATGGGTGATCGACATCGCCGCCTGCAGGATCTTCTCCAGAAGGCGGTCGAGGTTGCGCTCGCCCGAGAGCGAGGCCCCGACGTCGTTGAGCTGCTCCAGGCGTCCGAAGAGACTGTCCTGCGTGTCCATCCCGGGTTCTTGAGTGATGTGCAGGCGCGTGCCATGCGCGTCATGGTCGTTATCGACGCTAACCCAGCGGTCCTCGGCTGGCAAGCCTCAAACGAATGCCCGCGCGGTACTCGGAGACTGGCGGCGGCTTGCCGGGGGCATGCCAACATCTCCGGCTGCGTGCCCGGCCATGCGCGCGGCCACACCGCCAGCCCCATCCCGCCACCCCCGCCCCCCCCTCAAGATTTCCCCGGAGACCCCATGTCCACCGACCCCGCCCAGGGCAAGTCCACCGTGCTGATCCGCAACGCCCGCTGCGTGGCCACCATGGACGACACGCTGGGCGAACTGCGCGATGCGTCCATCCTGGTGCGCGGCAACCTGATCGAGGCGGTCGGGCCGGCCGAGGCCCTGGCCGATCAGGCCGATACCGTGATCGACGCCAGCCGCCACCTGGTGATGCCGGGCATGGTCAACACGCACCACCACATGTTCCAGTGCCTGACCCGGGCGGTGCCGGCGGCGCAGGATGCCGAGCTCTTCGCCTGGCTGCGCCAGCTCTACCCGATCTGGGCCAATCTCACCCCCGAGATGGTGCACACCGCCACGCAACTGGCCATGGCCGAGCTGCTGCTGAGCGGCTGCACCACCAGCAGCGACCACCTCTACCTCTACCCGCGCAGCCGCCAGGGCAAGGTCAACCTCGAGGACAGCATCCGCGCCGCGCAGGAGATCGGGATGCGCTTCGTGGCCTCGCGCGGCAGCGTGAGCATGGGCGAAAGCAAGGGCGGCCTCGCGCCCGACCGGCTGATCGAGAACGAGTCCGAGGTGCTGGCCGAGTGCCAGCGCCTGATCGAGACCTGGCATGACCCCAGCCACGGCGCCATGCTGCGCATCGCCGTGGCGCCCTGCTCGCCCTTCACCGTCACGCCGGCGCTGATGCGCGAGTCGGCCGCGCTGGCGCGATCCTACCGGGGCCGTTTCGGCGCCAACGGGGTGCGCCTGCACACCCACCTCGCCGAGAACGACCACGATGTCGCCTACAGCCTGGAGACCTTCGGCCGCAGCCCGATCGACTACATGCGCGATGTCGACTGGGTGGGCGACGATGTCTGGCATGCCCACTGCGTGAAGCTCGACGACGAAGGCATCTCGCTCTTTGCCGCCACCCGCACCGGCGTGGCCCACTGCCCCTGCAGCAACATGCGGCTGGCCAGCGGCATCGCGCCCATCCGGCGCATGCTCGATGCCGGCGTGCCGGTGGGCCTTGGCGTGGATGGCAGCGCCAGCAACGACGCCGGCCACATGGTCAACGAGGCCCGTCAGGCCATGCTGCTGGCCCGCGTGGGGCGCGCCATGCGGCCGCCCGAGCTGCGCGACGGCCGGCGTTTCTTCGGCTGCGATCTCGGCCCCGCCGAGATGACCGCGCGCGATGCGCTGCGCGTGGCCACCCGGGGCGGCGCGCAGGTGCTCGGCCGCGACGACATCGGGCGCATCGCGCCAGGGCTGTGCGCCGATCTCGCGATGTTCCGCCTCGACACCCTCGAGATGGCCGGCGGCGCGGTTCACGATCCGGTGGCCTCGCTGCTGCTGTGCGCCAGCCCGCGCGCCGACCAGGTGCTGGTCAATGGCCGCCAGGTGGTCATCGACGGCGAACTCGCCACGGTCGAGGCCGGCCCGCTGGTGGAACGGCACAACCGGCTCGCCCGCGAGCTGGTGCTGGCGCCACGCTGACCGGACGCTGGCAACGCCCGATGATCGCCGCCCGAGGAGCCCATTCATGAGCTACCGCCAGAGCATCGGCGCACGGGCCTACCGCTTCGAGAATCTCGCGGCGGTGCTGGCCCGCGCCTCGCCCGCGCGCTCCGGCGACCTGCTCGCCGGAGTGGCCGCCGAGAGTGCCGAGGAGCGCATGGCGGCGCGACTGTGCCTGGCCGATGTGCCGCTCTCGCGCTTCCTGCAGGAGGCGCTCATCCCCTATGAGGACGACGAGGTCACGCGCCTGATCCTCGACACCCACGATGCGGCGGCGTTTGCGCCGGTGGCCTCGTTCACGGTCGGCGAGTTTCGCGACTGGCTGCTCGGCGACCAGGCCGACACCGCCGCGCTTGGTCGCCTGCAGCGTGGCATCACGCCCGAGATGGCCGCCGCGGTGAGCAAGCTGATGCGCAACCAGGACCTGATCCTGGTGGCCTCTCGATGCCGGGTGGTGACCGCCTTTCGCAACACCATCGGCCTGCCGGGCCGGCTCGCGGTCCGGCTGCAGCCCAATCACCCCACTGACGACCTGCGCGGGGTGGCCGCCTCGATCGTCGACGGCCTGCTCTACGGCGCGGGCGATGCGGTGATCGGCGTCAACCCGGTGTGCGACAACCTCGGCGAACTCGCCGGTCTGGTGCACGCTCTTGATGAGCTCATCGGCCGGCTGCAGGCGCCCACCCAGTCATGCGTGCTCACCCATGTCACCAACACCCTGGCGCTGATTGAACGCGGCGCGCCGGTGGATCTGGTCTTCCAGTCGATCGCCGGCACCGAGAAGGCCAACCGCGGCTTCGGCATCCACCTCGGGCTGCTGCGTGAAGCCCGCGATGCGGCGCTGTCCCTGCG
>NZ_CEXFHW010000221.1:0-5590 GCF_982640115.1 Quisquiliibacterium sp.
CCCAGCCCCCCGAGGGGGCGCTCGCCCCAGCCCGCCGCACCCCTCACGATCGCCTGCTCGCGGCCGGCCTCGCGCCGATCGGGCCGGCGGCGGAGTTTGCCGATGACATCCATCGGCTGATGGCCGACACCCCGCTGTTCGCCGGCCTCGACATCGACCAGAGCCGCCGTCTGGCCGGGCTGATGTTCGTCTACGAGGCCCATCCGGGCACCGAGATGATCGGCGAAGGCGATACCGGCGATTTCCTCATGCTGCTGATGAGCGGGCTGGCCGATGTGCTGCGGCGCAATCGCCACGACTACCCGGCGCGCATCGCAGTGGCCAGCCCCGGCCACTGCCTGGGCGAGATGTCGCTGTTCGACGGTGAGCCGCGCTTTGCGTCCTGCGTGGCGCTCGAGCGCTCGCGCATCGCCGTGCTCACCCGCGATGCCGTCCAGCGGGTGCTCGCCGACGATCCGGTGCTCGGCAACAAGATCCTGCTGCGCACCGTGCAGCTGCTCTCCGAGCGGCTGCGCCAGACCAGCGCCAAGCTGGTCACCTTCCTCGACGCCGCGCGCGACACCTGAGCGGCCAGTCCGCGCGGGCGCCCCGCCCGCGCCAGTCACATCCCGGTGCGGGAACGCACCACGGCGGGGATTGGCCCGATGCTACCGGCCCCCTGGCCGGCCGACGGTGTGCCCCCGGGTGGCCTCGCGCCATGGCACAGCTCTTGCAACTGCCGTCCCGTCCGACCCGGCTGGCCGCCTGCCCAGCCGGGCCTCAGCCAGCGGGAGTCAGCCATGTCCGATCTCTACGGTCCCTACGATGCCTATCGCCGCCTGGGCCCTGCCTGCGCCCGGTGCGGGGTGTTCCATGCCGGCGATGCCCATCCCGAGTCTGCCGCGAGTTCCGCGCCCGCGGCCATCACGGCCTCGGCCCAGGCCGGGGCGCCACCGTCCGCGGAGACGCTCTCGGCGCAGTTCGTCGAGGCGGTGCTGGTCAAGGCCCTGATGCCCGACGACGGGCTGCGCCGCCGCTTCCTGCAGGCAGTGGGTGCGAACACCGCGCGCGCGGCGATCGCCAGTGTGCTGCCGCTGGGCGCCATGCAGGCGATGGCCCAGGAGAAGGCGCCGCTCGAGAAGAAGGATCTCAAGCTCGGCTTCATCGCGATCACCTGTGCCACACCGCTGATCATGGCCGACCCGCTCGGCTTTTACCGTCGTCAGGGGCTGTCGGTGCAGCTCAACAAGACCGCGGGCTGGGCGCTGATCCGCGACAAGATGATCAACAAGGAGCACGACGCCTCGCACTTCCTGTCGCCGATGCCGATTGCGATCTCGATGGGCCTGGGCTCGGTGGCGCAGCCGATGAACGTGGCCACCATCCAGAACATCAACGGTCAGGCGATCACGCTGCATGTGAAGCACAAGGACAAGCGTGATCCGAAGTCGTGGAAGGGCTTCCGCTTCGCGGTGCCCTTCGAGTACTCGATGCACAACTTCCTGCTGCGCTACTACGTGGCCGAGCACGGACTCGACCCCGACCGCGACATCCAGATCCGGGTCACGCCGCCGCCCGAGATGGTGGCCAACCTGCGCGCCGGCAACATCGACGGCTTCCTCGGGCCCGATCCCTTCAACCAGCGTGCGGTCTACGATGAGGTCGGCTTCATCCACCTGCTCTCCAAGGAGATCTGGGACGGCCATCCCTGCTGCGCCTTCGGGGTCTCGGAGGCCTTCATCCAGCAGAACCCGAACACCTTCGCGGCGCTCTACCGTGCCGTGCTCGAAGCCGCCGCCATGGCCCGCGATCCGAAGCACCGGCCGCTGATCGCCAAGGTGATCTCGCCGGCGGCCTACCTGAACCAGCCCGAGACCGTGGTCGAGCAGGTGCTCACCGGCAAGTTCGCCGATGGCCTGGGCGCGGTGCGCACCGTGCCCGACCGCGCCGACTTCGACCCCGTCCCCTGGTACTCGATGGCGGTCTGGATGCTCACCCAGATGAAGCGCTGGGGCTACATCAAGGGCGATGTCGCCTACAAGGACATTGCCGAGAAGGTCTTCCTGCTCACCGACGCGAAGAAGCGCATGAGCGAGCTCGGCCAGAAGACGCCCGAGGGCGGCTATCGCCGCTTCAAGGTGATGGGCCGCGAGTTCGATCCGGCGAAGGCGGCCGAGTACGCGGCCAGCTTCGCGATCCGCCGCGGTTGAGCGGGCCCGCGTCGACATGTCCGCCAGCCTCAACCTGAAAGCGGCGCTGCTCTCGCTGCTGCTGCTTGCCTGCCTGCTCGGCGCCTGGCATCTCGGCACCGCGCCGGCCGAGCGCTCGCCGGCCAGCGCCGCCCAGGACGAGTACGCCAAGCTGATGGGCCGCGCGAGCGGCGCCGCCAAGAGCGGGGGCCTGCCCACGCTCGCGCAGATGGGCGAGACCATCGCCCGGCATCTTGCCGATCCCTTCTACGACAACGGCCCCAACGACAAGGGCATCGGCATCCAGGTGGGCCACTCGCTGGCGCGGGTGGGCGCGGGCTATGGACTGGCCGCGCTGCTGGCCATCCCGCTGGGCTTCCTGATCGGAATGTCGCCGCTGGTCTACCGGGCGCTCGATCCGTTCATCCAGGTGCTCAAGCCGATCTCGCCGCTCGCCTGGATGCCCCTGGCGCTCTACACCATCAAGGACGCAGCGATCTCGGGGATCTTCGTGATCTTCATCCGCTCGATCTGGCCGATGCTGATCAACACCGCCTTCGGCGTGGCCGGCGTGCGTCGCGAGTGGCTCAATGTGGCCCGCACGCTGGAGGTGACGCCCCTGCGCCGCGCGCTGCGGGTGATCCTGCCAGCGGCCGCACCCACCATCCTCACCGGCATGCGCATCTCGATGGGCATCGCCTGGCTGGTGATCGTGGCCGCCGAGATGCTGGTGGGCGGCACCGGCATCGGGTACTTCGTCTGGAACGAGTGGAACAACCTCTCGCTCACCAACGTGATCTTCGCGATCCTGCTGATCGGCGTGGTCGGCATGCTGCTCGACGCGGCCTTCGCGCGGCTGCAGCGCGCGGTCACCTGGCGGGAGTAGCGCATGGATGCCTTCCTGTCGGTGCAGGGTCTGGGCAAGACCTATGCCGTGGCCGGTCGCCCCGCGCCCGCGCCGGTGTTCGAGTCGGTGAGCTTCGGCATCGAGCGCGGCGAGTTCGTCTGCATCATCGGCCACTCCGGCTGCGGCAAGACCACCATCCTCAACATCCTCGCCGGCCTCGAGCAGGCAAGCGAGGGCTATGTGTTCATGGATGGCCGCGAGCTGCGCGGGCCCAGCCTCGATCGCGGCGTGGTGTTCCAGGGCCATGCCCTGATGCCCTGGCTGACCGCGCTGCAGAACATCGCCTTCGCGGTGCAGTCACGCTGGCCCGACTGGTCGCGTGCCCGCATCGAGGACCACGCCCGGCGCTTCGTGGCGCTGGTGGGGCTGGAGGGTGCCGAGCACCGCAAGCCGGCGGAACTGTCCGGTGGCATGAAGCAGCGGGTGGGCATCGCCCGCGCCTTCGCGATCCAGCCCCGCATGCTGCTGCTCGACGAGCCCTTCGGCGCGCTCGACGCGCTGACCCGCGGCGTGATCCAGGACGAACTGCTGCGGATCTGCGCCGAGACCCGCCAGACGGTGTTCATGATCACGCACGATGTCGACGAGGCGATCCTGCTCGCCGACCGCATCCTGCTGATGAGCAACGGCCCGCGCGCGCGGGTGGCCGAGGTGGTGCGCAACACCATGCCGCGTGAGCGCACCCGACTGAGCATCCACCACGATCCGCAGTACTACCGCATCCGCAACCACCTGGTCGACTTCCTGGTGCACCGCTCGCGGCTGATCCAGCAGGGCGCGGCCGACGCGGCCAGCGCCGGCGGGCAGGGCGTGCCCCGCGAGGTCAGCCCCGGACTCGACACTTCGCCAACCTCCCCGGAGATACCCGCATGAACCGCAACGACATCACCGAGAAGATCTACGAGACCAAGGTCCGCAAGGGCATCAAGTGGGCCGATGTGGCCGCCAAGGTGGGCCAGAGCAAGGAGTGGGTGACCGCGGCCTGCCTTGGCCAGATGACCATGACCGCGGCGCAGGCCGCGGTGGTGGCCAAGATCTTCGGGCTGACCAAGGAGGAGGCCGCCTGGCTGCAGGTGGTGCCCTACAAGGGTTCGCTGCCCACCGCGGTGCCCACCGACCCGCTGATCTACCGCTGGTACGAGATCGTCAATGTGTACGGCACGACGATCAAGGAGCTCATCCACGAGGAGTTCGGCGACGGCATCATGAGCGCGATCGACTTCTCCATGGACATCGTGCGCGAGCCCGATCCGAAGGGCGACCGCGTGAACGTGGTGCTCAGCGGCAAGTTCCTGCCGTACAAGACCTACTGAACCCGGGGCCCCACCCAGCCGGGCGCGGCTGCCGCGCCCTCTGGCGGTGCCGGGCGTTCAGCCCGGCTTGTTGCGGCCCTGCTGCCAGAGCACGTCGCTGCCGCCGGCATGCCGGTTGAGCACCCGCGAGAGCACGAAGAGCAGGTCGGACAGCCGGTTCAGGTACTGCCGGCAGGCAGGTCGCACCGTTTCGGCTGCGCCCAGCGCCACCACCGCGCGCTCGGCGCGCCGGCACACCGTGCGCGCCACATGCGCGATCGCCGCCGGCCGCGAGCCGCCGGGCAGGATGAATTCCTCAAGCCGCGGCAGCGTGGCGTTGTGGGTGGCGAGCAGGGCGTCGAGCCGCGCCACCTGGGCGTCGCTGACATTCTCGTAGCCCGGGATGCACAGCTCGCCGCCCAGATCGAACAGATCGTGCTGGATGTCGGTGAGTGCCTCGCGCACGGCCTCGGGCAGCGGCTCGGTGATCAGCAGCCCGATGGTCGAGTTGAGCTCGTCGACATCGCCGAGCGCGGCCACCCGCAGGCTGTCCTTGGGCACGCGGCTGCCGTCGCCCAGGCCGGTGGTGCCGTCATCGCCGGTGCGGGTGGCGATCTGTGTGAGTCTGTTTCCCATGGCGGCGGTGTCTGTCCGGAAGAAGAGGGCCTGCGGGCGTGTCCGCTCAGGCGGCGAGCAGGTCGGTGAGCCGAAGCCGCGCGATCTGGCCGATCTGGGCCAGCGCGTTGTGCAGTTCCTGTTCGCGCTGGTTGTGCAGACGGGCGCGCAGGGTGCCGAAGATCGCCTCGCGGCTGTTCAGGCGGGCGCAGATGATGAACGGGAAGCCGAAGCGCTCGGCATAGCGCCGGTTGAGCTCGGCGAGTTCGGCGCGCTGCCCGGCGTCGAGCAGACCCAGCCCCGCGGCGGCCTGCTCCTGCGTGGAGGCCGCGGTGAGGGTGCCTGCCTGCGCCTCGCGGCCGGCGAGCTCCGGGTGGGAAGCGATCAGCGCGAGCTGCTCCTCGGGGCTGGCGGCCTGCACCACGCCCCAGAGGGCGAGCAGCAGGTCGGTATCGCTGGCGAAGGGCCGGCGCTGGAAAGCGCGCTGCGCGATCCAGGGCGAATGCTCGTAGACCGCGCCGAAGGCGGCCGAAAACGCTTCCGGCGTCATCGCGTTGATCTGCGCGAGGGTGGTCATGGCGGGCTCTTCAGGGTCTGCGATCGGTCTG
>NZ_CEXFHW010000222.1:0-5427 GCF_982640115.1 Quisquiliibacterium sp.
GGATCAGCTGGATCGCCGAGTCCTCGAGCTTGATGAGATCGTCGAAGGTGAACATCTGGTCGATCACCTTCTGGGCGAGATCGGGATCGGTCTCGCGGATCGCCTCGATCACCACCTGGTCCTGATTCCCGTTCATGAAGTTCAGGATCTCGGCGGCCGTCTTCGAGCCGCCGAGCTTGGACTTCTTCAGCTTGTCGCTGCCGGCCAGCACGCGGCCGAGCACATCGTTGAGTTCGCGCAGGGCGTTCGGCTGGATGCCATCCAGGGTGGCGATCCGCAGCATCACATCATTGCGGGTGCGCTCCGAGAACTGCTGCAGGATCGCGCTGGCATGGTCGCGCTCGAGGTGGACCAGGATGGAGGCGATGATCTGGGGATGCTCGCCGCGGATGAGCTCGCCCACCGAGGCTGCGTCCATCCACTTCAGGCTCTCGATGCCGGAGACGTCACCGCCCTGCAGGATGCGGTCGATCAGCAGGCCGCCGCGCTCCTCGCCCAGCGCCCGGGTGAGCACCGTGCGGATGTACTTGTTGGTGTCGTCCACCAGCATGCCCTGGCCTTCGGTGTCGGCCCGGAAGCGTGCGATGACCTCCTCCACCTTTTCCTTCTTGGTGGTGCGAATGCGGGCCATCGCCTCGCCGACCATCTGCGCCTCCTTGGGCGACAGGTGCTTGAAGACCTCGGCGGCCGACTCCTCGCCCAGAGCGAGCATCAGAATCGCGCTGTCCTGCAGTCCATCCTGGGAAGACACCGGTCATTCCTCCTTGTTCACCCACGCGCGCACGATGTTGGCGACCGCGGCGGGGTTGTCCTTGGCCATCTTGATCACGTCGTCGCGCTGCGGGCTGGGCAGGGCAGGCAGCACGGTGCCCTCCAGCGCCGGTGCGCCGCCCGGGCCGATGCCGGGGCCGGGCGGCGGCAGGGCGAGATCATTGCGCACGGTCTCGCTGATGCGCACCGCCGTGGGCCGGTTGGCCAGCGCCTTCACCGAGGGCCGGATCGCCGCGAAGATCACGATCGCCGCCAGCACCAGCAGGCCGAGGTAGCGCGCGCCTTCGCGGGCCATGTCGATGACGTCGGGCTGCTTCCAGAGCGGCAGCTCGACCGCCTTGGGGGCTTCCTCCAGGGAGAAGGGCGCGTTGACCACATTGATGGAGTCACCGCGGTCCTTGCTGAAGCCGATCGCCTCACGCACCAGCGCATTGACATTCTCGATCTCGGGGGCGGGCAGCGCGGTGAAGCTCACCTTGCCGTTGGTCGCGGTGGCCTTGCGGTGGTTGACCACCACGGCCGCGCTCAGCCGCTTGACCACGCCGCTGCCGGCGCGCGTCACCCGAACGGTCTTGTCCACCTCGTAGTTGGTCACCGCCTCGCGCCGCCCGGCCGCACCCGCGCCGGCAGCACCGGCGGTCTGCAGGGTCTGTGCGGGACCGTTGGCTGGCGCGGCTGCTGCCGCGGGCGGCTGATTGGACAGCGCGCCCGGGATCCCGGATGCCGACTTGTCGGCCGGGTCCTTGGCTTCGACCGTCTGCATGCTGCGCACCGCGGCCTGTTCGCCGCCCTGGTTGGGCTTGTAGAGCTCGGCGGTCTGCTCGCTCTGGGTGAAGTCGATGTCGGCCGACACCTGGGCGCGGATGTTGTCACGGCCATAGATCGGCTCCAGGATCGACAGGATGCGCTGGATGTGGCCGGTTTCCACCTGGCGGATGTAGTTGAGCTGATTGGCGTCGAGCCCGGCTGCCGGCGACTCGCCATTGCTCGACAGCAGCGTGCCGGTCTGGTCAATGACGCTGACCTGCTTCGGGCTCATGTCCGGGATCGACGAGGCCACCAGATGCACGATGCCGGCGACCTGGGCGCGGTCGAGGATGCGTCCGGGATGCAGGTTGAGCAGCACCGAGGCCGAGGCCTTCTGCTGCTCGCGCAGGAAGCCGTTCTGGGTGGGCAGAGCCAGGTGCACCCGGGCTGCCTGCACCACCGGCAGTGACTGGATGGAGCGCGAGAGCTCGCCTTCGAGCCCGCGCTGGAAGTTCAGCCGCTCCTGGAACTGGGTGACGCCGAAGCGCTGGTTCTCCATCAGCTCGAAGCCCACCAGTCCGCCCTTGGGCAGGCCCTGGGAGGCGAGCTTCAGGCGGACATCATGAACCAGGTTGCCCGGCACCAGGATGGCGCCGCCGCCTTCGGCGAACTTGTAGGGCACGTTCATCTGCGAGAGCTGCGCCACCACGGCCCCACCGTCCTTGTCGCCGAGGTTGGCGAACAGCACCTTGTAGTCCGGGGTTCGGGCCCACATCACCGAGGCCACGACAATCGCGATCAGGGCGGCGGCGCCGATGCCCAGCATCGCGATCTGGCGGATCGGCAATGCCGCAAGGCCGCGCGGTCGTTCAATGGCGTCCTGGTCGATCGTGGTATCCATGGGCTGCGGTCACCGGGCTTTGGGGGTTCGACGGCCATTGTCCCGAGAACTTGAGGGTGCTTAACCCGGAAATAGCGCGGTCTTCGGTCGCTATTTCGCCGCTGCGGCGCGGATGCCGTCGATACAGTGGCGCCATGCACCCCCTGGAGAACGACTCATGGATCTGAAACTGCTGCAAGGCCTCGGCAGCGTGGGCGCGGCGGGGCTCGGCCGTGCTCCGGGCGCGGCCGCACCCACCGGTGGTGCGGGTTTCGCGAAGGCGCTCGACTCGGCACTCAAGACCGTCAGCCAGCTGCAGAGCGAGTCCGGCCAGTTGCAGCGGCAGTACCAGCTCGGCGCCGACTCGGTGAGCCTGGAGGACACCATGGTGGCCATGCAGAAGGCGCAGGTCGGTTTTCAGGCCGCGCTCACCGTGCGCAACCGCCTGGTATCGGCCTACACCGACATCATGAACATCCAGGTCTGATGGCGGCAGCCTGAGGAAGCAAATCAGCTTCCGGGGCGTGTGCGCAGCGCAGCCCGCTCGGTCTCGAACACATAGCGCTGCGTGGCCCGTTGGGTCTCGGGGGTCGGGCGATCGAAGACCACGCCCACGCGCAGCGCCTCCGGCTCGGCCTCGTCGGGCTCGTGAATCGCTCTGACCCGCAGATCGCAGGGAATCGGCGCCAGGGCAGGTATCTCAAGACGGCAGTGCGGCCAGAGCTGGTCCAGCAAGGGCCGTGGTAGCGAAACGGGCCAGGCCAGAGCCAGTCCGCCCGCGCTCACATCCAGCACCCGATGGACCCGCTCCCGGCCGACGCCAGGCCGCAGCACGCACAGCGCATGCGCCGGCGCAGGCGGGCGGATGCGAAAGGCCTCGCGCTCCTGCAGTCGCAACAGTCGGTCCGGCCAGGCGAGATGAATCGTGCGCAGGCCTTCGTGAACGGTCACGCGGGCATGCTGCGCATGAAACCGGAGTTGTGCACCGTGCAGTTCGGTGCGGAGCACGGCTCCTTCGAGCGCATCCGGGCCCGGCGGGTTCGCGGGCTCCGGGCTCGACAGCGTCAGGCCGTCGGCGTGGACGCGCAGCCGCAAACCCTCGGCGGGCGACAATGAGATCGGCCCAAGGCTCAGCCGGACCGGCCGCTCCCGAACCATCACTTCGGTCAGGGTGAGCCTGATCTCCTGAGGGTCCGTCACCGGCCGGTAGGCCGCTGTCCGATCGGCCTGGCCCACCGTGAGGCCTTCGGGCAAGGGCTCGGCCCGTGGCATGTGAATCGCGGGGGAGTCCCGATTCAGTTCCAGGCCGCGCGCGCTGATCCCGCGTGGCGAGCGGGCGGGGGCGCAAACATCCGCTCCAGCCCCCGCTGCCAGGGCTCGGCGAGCCGGCGGATCTCGCCGTCGATCAGCAGGATTCTGCGCATGATGCGCAGCTGCTCGCGCCGGGCGGCACCGGCCAGCGGCAGCTGCGCCGCACTGCGCAGCCCGCTGATCAGCGCCTGGCTGGCCGATTGCAGCTCGCTGACCTGTTCCCAGTTGTCGTTGCGGGCCGCAAGCAGCATCGATTCGCAGAGGCTTTCGATCCGCAGATAGTCGGCGAGGGCGGGGGCGGCCTGATCGTCGATCCGGACGGGCGTGTGATGGACGGCGGCCATGTCAGCGCACCGCCAGAGCCAGACGGGCGCCAGTGCTCGCCGCGGGTGCGTCGGCACGGGTTTTCGCGTTCGGAGCGATCTCGCTCCAGGCGCTGGAGATCCTGCCGAGGAGTTCTTCCACCTCATCGAGAATCTCGGGATCGTTGCGCAGGGACGCGGTCAGCAGCCGGCTCATGAGATAGGTGTAGAGCGTACGCAGGTTCTCGGTGAGCTCGCCGCCGCGGTTGTCAAGGCAGGCGCGCAGTCCCTCGTCGACGATGCGGATCACCCGGGTGATCGCCTCGCCCTTGGTCGCATGGTCGTTGCGTGCCATGGCGCTTGCCGCCTTGCGCAGGAACTCGTGCGCACCGTCGAACAGCAGCGCGATCAGCTTGTGCGGCGAGGCATCGGCGATGGCGGTCTCGACGCCAAGCTGGCGGTAGGCGACGGCATTGCTGCGGTAGGGTGCGAACATCGGGCGGCTCCGGTGAGGTCTTGTTTAGGTTATCGGCGCCGCCGCCGCCGGCTTGAGCTTTCCCAAGCGAAGAAATGGCCGGGTAATCACCCGAATTTCGACAGCAGCGAAGTGGCCGCGCCACTGATTTCGCTGATGTTCTTGTTCACGGCCGAATACTGATCGATCAGGCGCTTCTCGATGCTGGTGAGCCGGACCTGGAAGCTGCGCTGCTGGTCGGTCAGCTGGGTCTGGCGGGTCTTGAGCGCATCGGTGGCGGCAGGGATGGCGCCGTCAGAGCCCAGCACACCGGTGATCAGGGTGTCCATCCGGCGCGCTATCCCGATCACGGTCGAGTCGGTGTCGCTGGAGTTGGCAAACAGGTACTTGAGCTTCTCGGGGGTGGCCAGAAAAGGGTCGAGCCGGCTGGTGGAAACCTTCAGCGAGCCATCCCGCTGCACCTCGATCCCGGCATCGGAAAGTCGCGTCAGGGAGCCGCTGGCAAGCGTGGATGACATCGTGTTGCGCAGTTGCCGTTGCAGTCCGATGAAGGTGTTGTTGCCCTGGAGCGGTCCGGCCACCTTGGTCTCGGCGTTGTAGTTGGTGGCAACATTGAGCGTGCTGTTGGCCTCGTTCCAGGCGGTGACGAACTTGTCGATCACGCCGCGCATCGACGAGGTGTTGGTCGCCACCGAGATGCTGGTCGAACCCGTACTGACCTTGCGCAGGTCGAGTGTGACATTCTCGATCGCACCGCTCACGGTGTTGGTGCTCGAGGTGACCGTCAGGCCGCTGATCGTCACCGAGGCATCCTGGGCGGCCTGGGTCTGGGTGAGATTGCGCCCGGCACCCGCGGCGGCGGTCGGGTCGTAGGCCAGCCGCGACAGGCCGGCCACTGAATCGGTGTTCGTGCCGTCGCTGTCGGTGGCCAGCATCCGGAT
>NZ_CEXFHW010000223.1:0-5395 GCF_982640115.1 Quisquiliibacterium sp.
GGCGAGCTGGCCGATGCGCGAGCCGTACTGGCTACGGACCCAGTTCAGCTTGAACTGGTTGGGCAGACCCAGGCGCAGCAGACCACTGGCGGGTTCATGGCCCAGACAGACCAGCGGCTTGAGCCAGGTCTTGAAGAGTTGCTCGGGCACCTCGGCCTCTAGCCGTGATGCACAGGCGTTCCAGCGGTCCTGCATGGTCTGGGGAAGGTATCCGGGGACTGGGGAGGCGGTCGGGGACCGGGTGCGGCGTGGGTCTGACCAGCCGGGGATTTTACCTGACTCCCGAAGTTTTCCACAGGCCCGGAGTTGACGGTCGCAGTCCCTTCTGATGCAATCGAGGGCTTTTTCTCCGAGAACCACCATGAAACGTACCTTCCAGCCTTCCGTGGTGCGGCGCAAGCGCACCCACGGCTTTCTCGTGCGGATGAAAACCCGCGGTGGCCGTGCCGTGATCGCCGCGCGCCGCGCCAAGGGCCGCAAGCGCCTGGGCCTGTGATTTCCCCGGCCCGCGGGCCGGCAGCCATGTCTGTTCGTTGCCGCTGAAGCGGCGCTGCAGCGGGGCTGCTTCCGTCGGGTCCTGGCAACACCATGGGCAGACAGCGCGCTGATGCCGGGCTGATGGCGCTGTCGCGCCAGCGGGCCGATTCGAGCACCGAGCATTTCGGTGTGTCGATGCGTCGTCACGCCGACATCGCTCGTCTGGGCCTTTCAATCCCCAAGCGTCTGCTGCCCCTGGCGGTTGAGCGCAATGCCCTCAAGCGGGTGGCGCGCGAGGCCTGGCGGCTGGCCGAGTGGCCCGATGCGCCACGGCCTGCGCTCGCGATGATTCGACTGCGTCGCCGCAGCGATGCCTGGCGAAGCCTGCCCCGCGGTGCGCTCAAGCGGGTATGGCGCGCAGAACTCGATCTGCTCATCCGGCGGGCGCGCGCCCGAGCTCCGGCGTGAGCGACAAGCTGTCGCGCGGTTCCATGCCCGGACCGTCGTTGGCGCGGCGGGCGCTGTCGGCGCCCATTCACGCCTATCGCTACGCGATCAGCCCGATGATGGCGCCGGCCTGCCGGTTCTTCCCGAGCTGCTCCGAATATGCGCTGGAAGCCATCGCGCGCCACGGCGCGCTGTCGGGCGGCTGGCTGGCTGCAAGACGGCTGTGCCGTTGTCACCCCTGGAACCCTGGCGGCCTCGATCCGGTGCCGCCCTCTCCCAAGTCGGAATGATCCCCATGCAACTGCAGCGCACCATTCTCTGGGTTGTCTTCTCGATGTCGCTGCTGTTCCTGTGGGACAGCTGGCAGCGGCACAACGGCAAGCCCTCGCTGCTCTCGGGCCAGCCCGCGGCCGAGGCACCGGCCGCCAAGGCCGGCGCCGATGTGCCGGGTGGTGCGGCCGCCCCGGGTGCCGTGCCCTCGGCACCGGCGGCCGCCTCGGTACCCGGTGGCGCGCCCGCGGCGGCGCCCGCCCAGAGCGCGCCGGCAGCCACCGCAGGCTCACCCGCGGCTGAACTCATCACCCTGAGCAGCGACACCCTGCAGCTGAAGGTCGATCCGGTTGGCGGGCAGGTTCGTCGCGCCGTGCTGCTGCGCCACAAGGCCGGCTCCGAGACCCTCACGCCCAATGAGGGCCATGTGGTGCTGCTCCAGGATGACCCGGGCCGGGTGTACGTGGCCCAGTCGGGCCTGGTGGGCGCACCGGCCGGCAGCAGCTTTCCCACGCACCGCTCGGTGTTCAGCGTGGCCGAAGGCCCGCGCAACCTGCAGGGCGATGCCAAGGCGGTGGAGCTCAAGCTCACGGCAGAGTCGGGTGGTGTACGGCTTACCCGCACCTATCGCCTGGAGCGCGGCAGCCATGTGGTGGCAGTGCGCGACGAGGTAACCAACCTGGGCGAGGCGCCGGTCAAGCCCACGCTCTACATGCAGCTCACCCGCAATGCCGAATTCACCAGCGAGGCCGATCTCAAGTCGAAGAGCAACTCGGCGTTTGCGATGTTCACGGGTGGCGCGGTGACCTACAGCGGCCCGGTGGTCTACACCGACGAGAAGAAGTTCCAGAAGGTGGACTTCGGCGACATCGAGAAGAAGAAGACCGACCTTGCCAAGAACGCGGTGGATGGCTGGGTGGGCATGATCCAGCACTACTTCGTGTCGGCCTGGCTGCCCACCGACAAGGCCGGGCGCGAGTACTACGGCAACCGCGTCGACAACAACCTGTATGCCATCGGCGCACTGCAGCCCCTTGCCGAGATTGCACCCAAGGCGAGCCTGGCCACCGACACCCGTCTGCTGATCGGCCCGCAGGACCAGCGCATGCTCGAGACCGTGGCGGCGGGCCTGGATCTCAGCGTGGACTACGGCTGGCTCACGCCCGTGGCCAAGCCGATCTTCTGGTTGCTCGAGATGTGCCACCGCCTGGTGGGTAACTGGGGCTGGGCGATCGTGCTGCTCACCATCATCATCAAGACCCTGTTCTTCCCGCTGCAGGCGGCAAGCTACAAGTCGATGGCGCGCATGAAGGCGGTCACGCCGCGCATGATGCAGATCCGCGAGCGCCACGCGAATGACCGGGCCAAGATGAACCAGGCCATGATGGAGCTCTACCAGCAGGAGAAGATCAATCCGCTGGGTGGCTGTCTGCCCATCGTCGTGCAGATACCGGTGTTCATCGCGCTCTACTGGGTGCTGCTTGCCTCGGTCGAGATGCGCAATGCGCCGTGGATCGGCTGGATTCATGACCTGGCCGTACCCGATCCCTGGTTCATCCTGCCGGCGGTGATGGCTGGCACCATGTTCATCCAGATCAAGCTCAACCCGACCCCGCCCGATCCGGTGCAGGCCAAGGTGATGATGGCCATGCCGCTGATCTTCTCGGTGATGTTCTTCTTCTTCCCGGCGGGTCTGGTGCTGTACTGGCTGGTGAACAACATCTACTCGATCGCGCAGCAGTGGTACATCACCCGGGCCATCGAGAAGGCCGCGGCGGCCAAGAAGGCCTGAGCGCTGCGGTGAGCGCCCCGGCCGAGCCTGCCGCGGGCGATTCGCCGATTGCCGCGATCGCCACCGCGCCCGGGCGGGGCGGCATCGGCGTGGTGCGAGTCTCGGGGGCTGGTCTGCAATCGCTGGCGCAGGCGCTGCTGGGCCCGGCGCAGGCAGCGCGGCTGGCGCCACGCACCGCGCTCTACGGGCCCTTCCTCGATGATGACGGCGGCGAGATCGATCGCGGCCTGGCGCTGTGGTTTCCGGCGCCGCATTCCTACACCGGCGAAGAGGTGCTCGAGCTGCAGGGCCACGGCGGCCCGGTGGTGATGCAGCTGCTGCTCGAGCGCGTGCTGCGCGCGGGCAGTGCCCAAGGGGTGCGGCTGGCCGAGCCGGGCGAATTCACCCTGCGGGCCTTCCTCAACGACAAGCTCGATCTGGCGCAGGCCGAAGCCGTGGCCGATCTGATCGATGCCAGCACCGGGCAGGCCGCGCGCTCGGCGGCGCGCTCGCTTGCGGGCGTGTTCTCGCGCGCGGTGCACGCGCTGGTGGAGGGGCTGATCGACCTGCGCATGCTGGTGGAGGCCACGCTGGACTTCCCCGAGGAGGAGATCGACTTCCTGCAGCGCGCGGATGCGCTGGGCCGACTGGCTCGGCTCGAGACGGAGCTGGCCGGCCTGCTGGCGCAGGCCCGGCAGGGCGCGCTGCTGCGCGAAGGGCTGGATGTGGTGCTGGTGGGCGAGCCGAATGTCGGCAAGAGCAGTCTGCTCAACGCGCTGGCTGGCGCCGAGGTGGCGATCGTCACGCCGATCGCCGGCACCACGCGCGATCGGGTCTCGCAGGCCATCCAGGTGCGCGGCGTGCCGCTGAATGTGATCGACACGGCCGGCCTGCGAGAGGCGACCGATGAGGTCGAGCGTATTGGCATCGAGCGCACCTGGCAGGCAGTGGCGCAGGCCGATCTGGTGCTGCAGCTGGTGGCGGCCGATGCTGACGGCGTTGCGCCGAGTGGCGCCGTGGACGCGGCGCTGGCGCAGCGTCTGCCCGCGGGCGTGCCGGTGCTGCGGGTGGTGAACAAGATCGACCTCAGCGGCGAGCCGGCGCGGGTGGCGCGTGACGATGCCGGGCAGCCGCTGACGGTATGGCTCTCGGCGCGCGAGGGCCGCGGCATTGAACTGCTGCGCGAAGCGCTGCTCGAGCTGGCCGGGGCGCAGTCAGCGGGCGAGTCGGTGTTCATCGCGCGCGAACGGCATCTCATCGCGCTGCGACGGGCGCAGCAGCACCTGATGCAGGCACGCAGCCGCGCGGCTCAGGGTGATCGGCAGCTGGAGCTGTTTGCCGAAGAGCTGCGGCTTGCTCAGGAGCGTCTGGGGGAGATCACCGGGGAGTTTTCGGCGGATGATCTGCTGGGGGTGATTTTTGGGCGGTTCTGCATCGGGAAGTAGGTGCGGTTCCGAAGGGTTCCGGCAGCTTCCGGGATTTGAAGATAAACCTTTGATCGATATAGGTTTATCGTCTCAGGCGTACCGCCAGATTCCGGCAAGAGCCGAACGATTTCGTGTACACGCATGGGTACACATCCGGCGTATCATGGCAACTCGCCGTCATGTGTACACGAAAGCCCGCCCATGCCGCTTACCGACGCTGCCATCCGCGCGCTGAAGCCCGAGGTCAAGCGCTACAGCCGCACCGACGAGCGCGGCCTCGTCATCGAGGTGTTCCCCACCGGCGGCATGCTCTGGCACTACCGCTACCGGGTGAACGGCAAGCCCGAGCGCGTGACGCTGGGGCGTTACCCGGCACTCTCCCTGCGCCAGGCCCGGCTGGAGCGTGACCGGCGCGAGGCGCTGGTCGCGCAGGGCCAGTCACCGGCGGCGCCGAAGCACCTGACGCGCCAGGGGCTGGGGCCCGAGGTGACGGTCGCCGAGTTCGGCGAGCGGTTCTTCCGCGAGATCGTCAACCGCGACCGCAAGGACACCACCATCCCGCGGCGCTACTTCGACAAGTCGATCGTGCCGGCCATCGGCAGCAAGCCGGTGGGCGAGGTGACCACCGAGGATGTGCGCGCCATCATCTGGCGCAAGAAGGACGAGGGCTTCGACGCGGCCGCCGGCGTGATCCGCGGCCTGCTCAAGCGGCTCTTCGACTACGCGATGACCGCCGGCCTGACCGCGACCAATCCGGTGATGGCCCTGCCGATGCGGCATGTGCACCGCGCGCGCTCACGCGACCGTGCACTGGCGCCGCAGGAGATCCGCGTGTTCCTGAAGGCGGTGATGGACTCGAATGTCCGCCGGCAGTTCAAGGTGGCGCTGCGGCTCATCCTGCTGACGCTGGTGCGCAAGTCGGAGCTGATGCTCGCGCGCTGGGAGCATGTGGATGTCGAGAAGGCCGAGTGGCACATCCCGGCCGAGAACTCCAAGACCGGCA
>NZ_CEXFHW010000224.1:0-5304 GCF_982640115.1 Quisquiliibacterium sp.
CACCCCCGAGTTGTGGGCCCCGCTCCTCGAAAAGGCCTATGCGCAGGCCAACGAGCTCGCGGTCTTCGGGCGCACCACCAGCACCAACGCCATGATTGCCATCGAGGGCGGCCTGGCCGATCCGGTGGCCTCGCTGGTGGGCGGGCGCATGGTGCAGATCAAGGGCGACCCTTCGGACACCATCAACGGCAACCCGTTGATGGCGGTGGTGGCCGCGCCCGAGGGCAGCAGTGCACTGGCCGAGGTGATCGCGGCCATGAACGCCGGCAAGGTGATCTGGCTGGGATCCGATCTCGCCGCCACCAATGCCCAGGGCGCTACCACCTATGTGGCGGGTCACGCTTTCTTCCTCGTCGACGCCGATCCGACCAACCCGACCAACACCGACGGCCTGGCCTACAACCCCTGGGGTACCAATGCCGGTACCGATCCAGCGGCGCAGCCGTTCTTCCAGTCGCCTTTCCCGGTCACTCTTACCGAGGCGCTGGTTGCCGACGCCAAGCTGGATTTCTTCTTCGCGTCCTGGGGGACCGGCAACAACGACATCGTGCTCGCTACTGACCGGGGGGATCAGATCGATGGCGGTGATGGCGGCGATCAGGTACGCGGCTTCGGCGGGAACGACACCCTGCTTGGCGCCCTCGGTGACGACACACTCGACGGTGGCGCCGGCAACGACAGCATCGATGGCGGCGAGGGCACCGACACCGTGGTTTTCGCCGGTGCGCGTTCTCTCTACAGCGTGAGCTGGAACGCGGCCGCCAGCCGCTTCACGGTGGTCTCCAGCGCCGAGGGCACCGACACCCTGGCTGGTGTGGAACAGTTGCGGTTTGCTGATGCCTCGGTGACGGCCGCCTCGCTGCAGGCGACTAATGCCGCGCCCACCCTGAGCACCCTCACCGCGCTGACCGGTGCCACCGAAGACACCGCATACACCATCACCTGGGAGGCGCTCAAGGCGGCCTCCAACGCGACCGACGCCGAGGGCGATGCCATCTCGTTCCGGGTGGAGCAGGTGAACACCGGCACGCTGCGCCTGGGCGGGGGGCCGGTCACCGCCGGGGTCACCGCGATCAGCGCGGGCCAGTCCCTGAGCTGGACGCCGGCGGCCGACGCCAATGGCCTGCTCAACGCCTTCACGGTGCGCGCCGCCGATGCCGGGGGTGTCTCCACCGGCGTGGTGCAGGTGCAGGTGCAGACCGCCGCGGTCAACGACGCGCCCAGCGGCGCGGTCAGCATCAGCGGCACGCCCACGCAGGGCCAGGTGCTTACCGCCAGCAACACGCTGGCCGATGTCGACGGCATTCCCGCGAGCGGCGCAGGCGCCATCAGCTACCAGTGGCGCGCCGGCGGCTCGGTCATCAGCGGGGCCACCGCGGCCACCTACACGCTCACCGCGGCCGAGGTCGGCAAGACCCTCACCGTCACCGCCAGCTACACCGACAACGGCGGCACCGCTGAGAGCATGAGCAGCAGCGCCACCGCGGCGGTGGCCGCGCTGCCCGATGGCGCCATCCGGGGCACCGAGGGGAACGACACGCTCGCCGGCACCAGCGGCAACGACACCTTGCGCGGCCTGGGCGGCGATGACACCCTCACCGGGGCCGCTGGCAACGACACGCTCGACGGCGGGGCGGGCACCGACACCGCGGTGTTTGGCGGCATCCGGCGGCAGTACACGGTGAGCGGTGACGCCACCAGCGCCACGGTCAGCGGTCCCGATGGCAACGACGCGCTCTCCGTGGTGGAGCGGCTTCGCTTTGCCGATGGCGTGCTCGATGTGGCCACGCGCCAGTTCACGGTCAACGCCAACGCGGGCCGTGCGATGCGCCTGTACTGGGGTGCGCTGGGCCGCGGCCCCGACGCGGCCGGGCTGCAGGGCTGGGCCGGCGCGCTCGAGGGCGGCATGAGCCTGAACGATGCGGCCGCCGGCTTCGTGGGCTCGGCCGAGTTCCAGGCCAAGTACGGCAGCCTGGACAACACGCAGTACATCAGCCTGCTCTACCAGAACGTGCTGGGCCGGGCGGCTAATGCCGGGGGGCTGGCGGGCTGGGTGGGCTCGCTCAACGCGGGCAACACCCGCA
This sequence comes from Quisquiliibacterium sp., assembly GCF_982640115.1. Taxonomy (NCBI): domain Bacteria; kingdom Pseudomonadati; phylum Pseudomonadota; class Betaproteobacteria; order Burkholderiales; family Burkholderiaceae; genus Quisquiliibacterium; species Quisquiliibacterium sp. The sequence goes on from NZ_CEXFHW010000224.1 coordinate 2,085, forward strand.
CGGCGGTGCTCACCGGGTTCACCGAGAGCGAGGAGTTCGGCAACCGCACCGCGTTCCTTGCCAGCGACGGGGTGCTCACCGCCACGCAGCTCGATGGCACCAGCGGCAACGACACGCTCGATGGCAAGGGCCTGATCAAGGATCTGGCCGGCGGCGCGGGCGACGACACCTATGTGGTGGGCAGCAGCGATGTGCGGGTGATCGAGGAGGCCGTCCAGGGCACCGACACCGTGCAGGCCTCGGTGAGCTACACGCTGCCGGCCAATGTGGAGAACCTGGCGCTCACCGGCAGCGCCGACCTCTCGGCCACCGGCAACGCGCTGGCCAACACGCTCACCGGCAACGCCGGGGCCAACCGCTTCACGGGCGGCGCGGGCGACGACACCATCGAGGGCGGCGCCGGGCGCGACACGGTGCTGGCCGGCGGTGTGCGCAAGCAGTTCACGCTCACCGGCAACGCGCTCACCGGCACGGCCACGCTCAGCGGCCCCGATGGCAACGACCGGCTCAGCGGGATCGAGGCCATTCGCTACTACGACGGCGTGCAGTATTTCGACCCCACGGCGAGCATCGCGCGGGTGGCGCGGCTGTACGAGGCGGCGCTGGGCCGTGGTGGCGACGGCCCGGGGCTGAACTTCCACGCGGGGCGGCTCGATGCCGGCACGAGCCTGGAGACGGTGGCGCTGGACTTCGTGGGCAGCCCGGAGTTCGTCCAGCGCTTTGGCAGCAATGTGAGCAACACCGCGTTCGTGCAGCAGACCTATCGCAATGTGCTCGGGCGCGAGGCCGACGAGGGTGGTCTGGCGGGCTGGCGCGGCGCGCTCGACGGTGGCATGAGCCGCGGGCAGCTGATCACCGGGTTCTCGGAGTCGGCCGAGTTCGTGAGCTCGTTCAGCGCGCGCAACCCCACGGGCTGGTGGGATGTGAACGAGACGGCCACCAGCGTGACGCGGCTGTACTGGGGGGCGCTGGGTCGCGCGCCCGATGCGCCGGGGCTGCAGGGCTGGACGGCGGCGCTCGAGGGCGGCATGAGCCTGAACCAGGCGGCGGGCGGCTTCGTGGGCTCGGCCGAGTTCCAGGCCAAGTACGGCAGCCTGGACAACACGCAGTACATCAGCCTGCTCTACCAGAATGTGCTGGGTCGGGCGGCCGATGCCGGGGGGCTGGCGGGCTGGGTGGGCGCGCTCACCGGGGGCTCCACCCGCACGGCGGTGCTCACCGGGTTCACCGAGAGCGACGAGTTCAAGAACCGCACGGCGGGGGTGACGGCCAGCGGGGTGATGACGGCCGACCTCTCGCCCACGCTGTCTTCGGCGGGGCGGGCGCTGGTGGTCACGCGCGAGGCGCCCCGCTTCGTGGTGCAGGCGTCGGCCGATGACGGCAAGGACGGCCCGCCGGTGGTGGTGAGCAGCCCGAACTTCGGGCTGGGTGGGCAGGCCGCGGGCGGCGCGACAGAGGCCGGCGCATCTCAGGCGCAGGACGCGGTGACGGTGTACGCCGCCGCGGGCGCGGTGCTGGGCAACGCCGAGGGCGCGCTCAGCGGCTCGGCGCTCATCCACAGCCTGCTGGCCAACCCCCAGGTGCAGGCCATGTCGCCACTGGCAACACAGGGGTGACCCACGGCGCGCGCAGGCGGTTGGTGGGCGCTGTGCGGTGCCGCCTGCGGAAGGGCCGCCGATGACCGGGCCCGAGGCCCCGCCCGCGGCCGATCCGCTCGGTTCGGCCTGCGCCTGCCTGGCCTGGGCCGCGCAGCCGCTGGGACTCAGCCTGGACCCAGCCGAGCTCGCCCGCGGTCTTGCCGGCATGGAGGATCTGCCCGCGCTGGCGCGGCTGGCCGCCGCCCACGATCTGGTCGGCCGGGTCTGGCGGGGTGATGTCACCCGCCTGTCCGAGCTCGAGCCGCGCCTGCCGGTCATCCTGCGTCTGAGCAACGGCAACTGCGTGCTGCTGGTGGGGCGTCTGCGCAAGGACGATCAGGCCTTCCTGCTGGTGCGCGATCCGCTCGCGCGGCCGGCTGATGTGGTGCTTCAGGTGGCCGAGCCGGCGTTGGCCGCGGCCTGGTCGGGCGAGGCGCTGCTGCTGCGTCGCGCGCTCTCGCTCAGCGATGAATCCCAGCCCTTCGGGCTGCTCTGGTTCCTGCCGCAGATGCTGCGCGAGCGCCGCAGCTTCCGCGCGCTCGCACTGGCCGCGGTGATGCTGCAGGTGCTCGCGCTGGCGGTGCCGGTCTTCATGCAACTCGTGATCGACCGGGTGGTGCCCCATGAGGCGGCCGCCTCGCTGGTGGTGCTCACCGTTGGCGTGGTGGGGGCGGTGGCCTTCGAGGCCGGCTTCCAGTTCCTGCGTCAGTTCCTGCTGCTGGAGGCCTCCAGCCGGATCGACCTGCGGCTGGTGCGAACCACCTTCGAGCGGCTGCTGTCGCTGCCGATCACCTTCTTCGAGCGCGGCGCCGCCGGCGTCATCGCACGCAACATGCAGCAGGCCGAGAAGATCCGGCAGTTCCTCACCGGGCGGCTCTTCATGACGCTGCTCGATGCCTCCGCGCTGGTGGTGGTGCTGCCCATCCTGTTTTTCTATTCGGCGACGCTGGCCGCGCTGGTGCTCGGTTTCGCGCTCGCGATCGGCGTGGTGGTGGGCGCCCTGGTCCCGCCCTTCCGTCGCCGGCTGCAGGCGCTGATCGCGGTCGAGGGCGAGCGGCAGGCGCTGCTGGTGGAGTCCATCCAGGGCATGCGTGCGATCAAGGCACTGGCCGCCGAGAGTCTGCGTCAGGGCCACTGGGAACGACAGTCCGAGCAGGCCGTGGACATGCATTTCCGCGTGGGCCGTCTCTCGGCCACCGCCAATGCCCTGGTCTCGCTGATGGAAAAGCTGATGCAGATCGGCGTGATCGCCCTCGGCGCGGGGCTGGTGATCGAGCAGCAACTGAGCATCGGCGCGCTGATCGCCTTCCAGATGCTCGCCGGGCGGGTGATCTCGCCGCTGGTGCAGGTGATTTCGCTGGTGCACGAGTACCAGGAGACCGCGATGTCGGTCCGTCTGCTCGGCCAGATCATGGACGCGCCGCGCGAGCGTGGCGGCAGCGGGCGCAGCCTGCGCCCGGCGCTGCGCGGGCGCATCGAGTTCGACGAGGTCAGCTTCCGCTATCCCGGCAGCGCGGCGGCCGCGCTCGATCGCATCAGCTTCACCATCCCCGAGGGCAAGGTGGTGGGCGTGGTGGGGCGCA
>NZ_CEXFHW010000225.1:0-5231 GCF_982640115.1 Quisquiliibacterium sp.
AGGTGGCCTCGGGCGCCACGCTGGATTTCGCAGCCGGCGCCTTCACCTTCAGCGGCGGCGCGAACATCACCGGCATCAGCGGAAGCGGGGCAGGCTCGCTGCAGGTGTCCGGCGCGACGGTGTTGGATCAGCGGGGCCTGACGCTGGTGAAGGAGGGCGCCAGCGTTCTCGTCAGCGCCGGCTCACTGACCATCGGCGACGGTCAGAACGGACAACTCGCCCCCATGGTGGTGTCGGGCGGCAAGCTGGTGATGCGCAACGGCAGCAATCTCTCCTTGCCCACGCTCGATCTTGCCGGTGGGGTGTTCGAGAACAGCACGCCGGTGAGCGTGACTGCCGCGCTCAGGGCCACCGGAAGCAGCGCCGTGATTGCCGGTTCGGGCACGCTCACCACCACCGGCAACAGCACCATTGCCATGGGTGAAGCGGCGGGCGGCAGCCTGAGCATTGCCGGCGGCAAGACCTGGACGAATACCGGCAACCTCACGCTCGGGGGCGATGACCGGATCGTCTTCGGCGCGAGCGGCTATTCCGGCAATGCCACGCTCCTGAACACCGGCACCCTGAGCATCACCAGCACGCACGACACGCCGATTGCCCGCAGTGGTGCGGGTACCTTCACGCTGAGCAACCAGGGCCTCATCTCGGTCTCGGTGTCCGGCACGGCGGGCTTCAGTCTGATCGACGGCGTCAATCCGAATGGCGTCTTCGCCAATACCGGCCTGGTCTCGGTCACGGCCGGCACGCTGGCGCTGAATGCCGAGGGCAACGACACGGCCTACACCCTCGGCGCCGGCACGAAGCTGCAGTTCGTTGGCGGCAGTCGTACCCTCACCGGCACCATCACCGGGGGCACGCTGCTCGGTCCGGCCGGGTTCACCGGCGGTGTTGGCGCCACGCTCGCCGGGGTGACCCTCGGCTCGAACATGCCCATCGGCGGCAAGGTGTCGGTCGCGGGCGATCTGACGCTTGCCGAGGGCGCCATGATCACCCTCAACGGGAGCGGCTTCACATTCGACACCAGTAGCGCCGTGCAGCGGATCGCGCCGGTGTCGGGCTCCGCCACGCTCACCCTGGCCGGGGCGGCGCTCCACCAGACCGGTACGCAGCAGACGCTCACCTTCGGGCAGGGGCTGGTCATCAACGGCTATGGCCTGCCGATGTCGTCCGCGGCCGGCGGGGTCGGCAATCGCGTGGTCAACGAGGGCGTGATCGATGCCAGCGTGGCGGCGCGAACCATGCGGCTCGGGGGCGATGCCGCGATCAACAAGGGCCTGGTGCGGGCGTCTGCCGGTGATGTCGAGATCAACACCTACGCCGCCTTCGAGCAGGCCGGCACGCTGCAGATCGATGCCGGCCGAACCCTCACCCGCCAGCCCAACGCGCAGGGCGGGCTGACCAACACCGGTCTGATCACGGGCACGGGCACCCTCGTGGTCGGTTCGGGTGCCAATCGGCTCGTCAACCAGGGCACCCTCCGGCCCGGGGGAGGGGCGGCACCGGGAACGCTGCGCGTCACTGGCGATGTGGAACTTGGCCAGAGCAGCAAGCTCGACATCCGGATTGCCGGTACCCAGCCGGGCAGCTTCGGCCAGCTCGCCGTCACCGGTCAGGTGACGCTGGGCGGCCTTCTCATCGGCTCGCTCCAGGGCGCCACGGCTCTCGCCTCGGGCGAATTCCTGCCGGTGGTCACCGCCACCGCGGAGTCCGGCGGCACCTTCTCGAACACGCTCGACCTGCCCCAGGGCTTCAGTCCGTCCTATCGCATGGCCGCCGGCGAGGCGGTCAGGCTGGTCTTTGCACCGGCTGGCAGCCGGGTCTTCAGCAACGCCGTGGGCGATCTGCGCTGGGAGACCCCGGGCAACTGGACCGGTGGCGCCCCCGGCGCGGATGACGAAGCGGTGATCAGCAGCGGCAGCGGTTATGCCGTCAGCCATGGCGCAGGCAACACCGTGGTGCGGGCCCTCACCATCGACCGGCAGAACTCGCTGTCGGTCACGGGCGGATCGCTGTCGGTCACCGGGCCCACCACGCTCGGCGGGACGCTGCGCGTGGCTGGCGGCAGCTTCCAGGCGGGCGACTCGGTGGTCGGCGGGCAGACCGGTGCCCTGGAGATGATTGACGGTACCGCAGTGCTCAATGGTTCGGCTGCGCTCAGCCGCCTGTCATTGGAGGGCGGCGTGCTCACGGCCAATGGCGCGCTCTCGGTCGCCGATAGGTTCGAGGTCAGAGCCTCGGGTGTGGACTCCTTCCTGCAGGGCCGCGGCAGCCTGCGGACAGCCGGTGCGTCGGTGGTCGAGGGCAAGCTCTGGATCGTGGGCGAGCAGTCGGCGGGCTTTTCCTGGAGCAACGCCGGCAATCTCGGCCTGCGCGACCAGGGTTCCATCCGCTTTGACGGTGCTGCTGCCACGAATCGTCTGGTCAACGAACCGGGCGCCACGATTTCCCTTGACGGAAGCAACCCGGCCCCGATCACGGGGTATCACGCGCCACTGGCCGTGACCAACCACGGCCTGCTGATCGCCGCGGGTTCCGGTGATCAGGCCATCACGGCCGCTCGCGTCGACAATGCCGGTCGGGTTCAGGTGGATGCCGGCAGCCGGCTGGTGATCGGCGGCGGTGGTGACGATGCCGGCGTGTACTCGGTCGCGATGGGGGGCAAGCTGGATTTCGCAGCGGGTGACCGCGCCCTGCTGGCCGGTGCCTCGCTGGAGGGTGGGGGCAGGCTGCGGGTGTCTGGCGCGACGGTGAGCGTGGACCACCACGCCCAGGCGCCGCTGATCGCCGCCGGCCAGGGCACCGAGATCAGTGGCGGCACGCTGCGATTGGGAGAGTCTCTCCGGGCGGCCAGCCAGGCCCAGCCGATCGCGCCGCTGTCGGTCTCGGGCGGGACGCTCGCTCTGGGCGGCGCCCAGTCCGGTTCGTCCTGGCGCCTGCAGTCCCTGAGCCTGGGTGATGCCGCCACGGTGCAGGTCACCGGCGGGAATACGCTGGAGGTCGGTACCCTGGACAGTCATGGCAGCGCCGCCTCGATCGTCGGGGCGACGGAACTCGTCACCCGTCAGGCAGCCACGATCGGTGGTCGCTTGTCGCTGGGTGCCGATGTCGGCAGTTCGGCCCGCTGGACCAACGCCGGGGACACCAACCTGCAGGCCGGCGCCCTCGTGGACATGTCCGGTCCTCAGTCGTCGCTTGGCGGCGTGATGCTCAATCAGGAGGGCGGCACCTTCCGCGGGCTGGGCGTCCTGCAACTCGGTTCTGGCGGCTCGATGCGCAACCTCGGCACGATCGCGCCCGGGGTGCCCATCGGGCCGGATGTGCTCACGGTCAAGGGCGGTGTCGACCTGACCGGCGGCACGCTGAAGATTCTCGTGGGCGGCACTGCGCCGGGCTCGAGCGCGCGGCTGCATGTCGACGGGGATGTGGTGATCGGCGGCCAGCTGGCGGTGCCGCCGCTGTCGGGCTACACGCCAGTCGTGGCGGATGCCATCCCGTTCCTGACGGCGAGCGGTACCGCCAGCCAGACTTTCTCGTCCACCGCGGCTCCCAGCGGCTTCTCGGTCGCTTACTACCAGCAGGCCGGAGAGGCCGGCCGCCTGCTCTTCGGCGGTGAGGGGACGGTCACCTTCGTGAACGCCGCCGGCAATCTCGACTGGTCGTCGCCAGCCAACTGGGGCGGGACGCTGCCCGGCGCCAACGACACCGTGGTGATCAGCTCGGGGCTTGATGTCACCCACAGAACAGGCATCACCACCATCGGCGGTTTGCGGATCGGTGGCGGCAACAGCCTTGTCGTGTCCGGTGGGTCGTTCACCGTCACCGGGGCCACGCAGGTGGATGGTCGTCTCAGGGTGACTGGCACGGCGACGGCGTCGCTCGTTGGAAGCGTCTCCGGCGTGGGTGTCGCCGAGGTGCAGTCCGGTCTTCTCGCCCTCAACGGCGCATTGAGCCTGCCCACGGTGCAGTTGTCCGGCGGCCGGATCGAGGGCACCGGCAGCCTGACGGTCACCTCCAGCTTCGACCAGTCGGGGGGAGGGGCCATCGGAGGCCAGTTGGGGAGCGTGTCGATCCGCCAGGCCCAGGGAGAACTGCGCACGGGCGCCATCGCGTCGGCGGGCAGCCTCACGCTGCAGGCCGGACAGGGCGCGGTCCGCGTTCAGGGCGCGTTGCAGGCTGGCGGGCAGGCCCTCATCCAGGCGGCGGGGAATCTCATCATCGATGCGGCCGGATCGCTTCAGGCATCGGGCAGCGGCGACGCCGCGGTGCTGGTCACCGGCGGCGTCTTCAGCAACCAGGCGGGCCCTTCGGCAGTCTCTGCGCCAGACGGGCGTTGGCTGATCTATTCGTCGACGCCGGATGGCGGAGATCGCGGCGGGCTTGCGCATGGATTCCGCCATTACGGCCAGTCTTACAGCGGTAGCGCCTACGGCGGACCGGGCACCGGCAACGGCTTCCTCTATCAGATCACGCCCACGGTTCAACCGGCGCTGGTCGGTTCGGTGCAGAAGACCTACGACGGCAACGCGAGCTCCTCGTTATCGCAGGTCACGCTCGTCGGCGCGGGCGTTCGCGATGACGATCATCTGGTCTGGCAGGCGGGATCGGTGAGCTTCGATGATCGCCATGCGGGCAGTGCCAAGACGGTGGCCGTCAGCGGCCTGGCCATTGCGTCGGCCGACAATCAGGGCGTGTCCGTCTTCGGTTACCAGACCGGCACCAGCCTCGTGTCAGCGCCGATCGGCACAATCACACCGCGGGCTTTGACGGTGAGCTACACCGGCGTGAACAAGACCTACGACGGCAGCGTCACGGCCACGGTCAGCGCCAGCGACAATCGGGTGCAGGGTGACACCCTGAGCATCGCGAGCAGCGCAGTGTTCGCGGACAAGAACGCGGGCATGAACAAGACCGTGACGGTCAGTGGCGTGAGCTTGTCGGGCTCGGATGCCGGCAACTACACGCTGACCAGCACCGGCGGCACCACCACGGCGACCATCGATCCGCGAGCGCTGACGGTGAGCTACACCGGCGTGAACAAGACCTACGACGGCAGCGTCACGGCCACGGTCAGCAGCACCGACAATCGGGTGCAGGGTGACAGCCTGAGCATCACGCGCAGCGCGGTGTTCGTCGACAAGAACGCGGGCACCGGCAAGACGGTGACCGTCAGCGGCGCGAGCCTGACGGGCGACGATGCCGGCAACTACACGCTCACGGCCACCGGCGGCACC
>NZ_CEXFHW010000226.1:0-5220 GCF_982640115.1 Quisquiliibacterium sp.
TACCGGCAGGCGCAAGCATGATAAGACCCCCGTCCAGTCGGAAGATCGGCGCGTCATAGCCCAGGCTGATCATCGACTTCACGGCCGGCAGCTTGGGCGATCGCTCCGAGCCAAGGGACGCGAGCACCTTCACGGTCCCGCGGGCGATATGCGGGGCGAGCGCGACATAGCTGCCCACGCCGGCCTGCACGATGCCAGTGGCCACATCGAGCCACATCGGACCCTCGCCCTTGTACTGGATCACGTTGATCGAAAGCCCGAGCTTGTTGTTGAATTCGGTGGCCACCATGTGCGGCACCGACCCGACGTTGTAGCTGGCCATGCCAACCGGCTTGACGCGGGCATAGTCGAGCCACTCCTTGACGGAGTTGACCGGCAGACTGGCAGGCACGGCGAAGAGCAGCGGGCCAACCGGCAGCCAGGAGATGGAAACGAAGTCCTTGTCTGCATCGAAAGGCAGTTTCCGGTAGAGCGCACGGCTGCCCCAGACCGATGTGGAAGTGGTGACGCCGATGGTGTGGCCATCGGCTGGCGCGCGCGCGAGCGCTTCAAGGGAGATGAAACCGCTGGCACCCGCCCGATTCTCAACCAGCACCGGCACGCCGAGTTTCTGACCCATGTGCTCGCCGATCATGCGGGCGTAGGGATCGCTGGTGCCGCCCGGCGGAAACCCCACGAAGATGCGAATGGGCTTGTTCGGCCAGGCTTGTGCCCGAGCCGCCGGCAGACCCGCTGCAGCAAGGCCAGCCGCGCCTGCGGCGTGGATGAGACGACGACGGGAATGGTCCTGGGTCATGCGGATCTCCTGAGGGGTGGGGCACCCCCGCCATTCGGAGGCGATCGATGATGGCATGCGCCAAGCCGGCATGTCGACGCAGGGAGAGTGAAATTCCGGCACCGCGGGCCACACGGCGTGACCGCGGACGGTGCCCGTATCGGGAGCACTGGGCTAGAGTCATCCAAACCTGCATCAGCCATCCCGGAGCCTCGCCATGTCCGACAGCACCCTGCGCATCACGCCCTTCTCCACCGCCCTGGGCGCCGAGATCGATGGCGTCGACCTCACCGGGCCGCTCACCGATGACGCCTTCGCGCGCATCCGCCAGGCCTTCCTCGACCACGGCGTGATCTTCTTTCGTGACCAGCAGCTCACCCCCGAGCAGCACATCGCGTTCGCGAGGCGCTGGGCACCGATCGACATCAACCGGTTCTTCAAGGCGGTGCCTGGCCATCCCGAGATCGCCGAGGTTCGCAAGGAGCCCGAGCAGACCAGCAACATCGGCGGCGGCTGGCACACCGACCACAGTTATGACGAGGCGCCGGCCATGGGCTCGATCCTGCTGGCGCGCGAAGTGCCGCCCAGCGGCGGCGACACGCTGTTCGCCAGCATGAGCCTGGCGCTGGAGGCGCTCTCGCCAGGCCTGCAGCGAACGCTGGAGGGTCTTCGCGCGGTGCACTCCTCGCGGCATGTGTTCGGCGAGAAGAGCGGCTACGCCGCGATCGGCGACACCGGCGATCGGATCGGCAACCGCACCGCGGCCACGCAGGATGTGGTGCACCCGGTGATCATCCGCCATCCGGACACCGGCCGCCGCACGCTCTATGTGAATCCCGCCTTCACCCTGCGCTTCGAGGGCTGGACCGCGGCCGAGAGCGAACCGCTGCTGCGCATGCTCTACCAGCATGCTGCCCGCCCGGAGTTCAGCTGCCGGTTCCAGTGGCGCGCCGGATCGATCGCGTTCTGGGACAACCGGGCCACCTGGCACTACGCGCTGAACGACTACCACGGCCACCGCCGGGTGATGCACCGGATCACGGTGCAGGGCACACCGATCCCGGCCGCGGCCTGAGGCGCCTCACCAGGGCGTGGCCTGCCGTCGCAGCGCGCGCAGCGGCGCAGCGCAGGCCCGGGCCTGCACCTCGGCGCGGGCGCTCAGCCAGCCGACGGCGAACCAGGCGCGCGGATCGTCCGACGCCATCCGCCGGAACATCTCGCGAGCCACCCGCAGATCGTTGAGTTCGCCCAGGGCGGCCTGGAGCGGCACGAGCACGGCCAGGTAGCGCCTCAGCGGCTTGCGTGGCAGCCACGGTGCCGAGAGTTCCGCGGCATAGCGCAGCCGCTTGATGCGCTTGCGCAGCCGGTGGCGGGCGGGCTCGTCGAGCGCATCGAAGCACCGGGCTTCGCGCATGGCCTGGTGGTGCCAGCGCGCGAGACGGCGGTGCAGGCGTGCGGGGAGCTCGCGATCGGCATGGGGTGCGGCCGTGGTGGTGGCCGGCGCAGGCGTGCCCGGTGCACCCAGCGAGAAGCCGAGCAGCGACAGCATCAGCCGGGTGAACGCAGGCCCACGCAGCACCGTCGGCGGCAACACAGCCCCGGGATCCGGGGCGTCGCCCGCAGGCCAGGCGCTGAGCGGCGCGCCGGCGGCCTGCAGCGCCGGCAGCAGGGTGAGCGCGAGTGCATCGCGATCGCGTTGCGCGCCCAGGGCGCGAAAGATCTCGGCCAGCGCCGCTTCCCAGCCTGGATCGACGTCCGCCACCCAGCCCCGGTACAGGCGAAGCAGGGCGCGCAATCGGCGCAGGCCGACCCGAAGCTGATGCAGGTGCTCCGGCGTGCCACGCCCGCCGGCCATCTCGCCGGCATTGCCGAGCACCGGCGCAAGGCAGGCCGCCACCAGCCGCCGCAGCGCCGAGGCCGCATCGCCGTCGGGCGCGAGCGCCGGCCACGCAGCCGCGCGCACCGGCGGCAGCGACGGCCACTGGCGCGCCAGGCGCTCGCCTCGCTCGGCCTTGCTGCGCGGGTCGAGCCACAGGCCGTGACGCCCCGCCCAGCGTGTGGCCACCGCCGTGAGCGCCCAGGGCCGCCCGCGCAGCAGCTCGATCTCGAGCTCGCACAGCGGCTCGTGCCGGCCGTCGGCCTCGAGGCTGCCGATGTCGAGCGCGAGCTCGACCGTACCGACCGCGTCACGCAAGGGGCGGTGCAGGCGCACGACATCGGTGCGATAGATCGCGACCAGCTCGGGCACCGGTTCACCCGTCGGCACCGCGAGCGCCTCGGCGAGCCGCAGGCCCACCGGCGTGCCGGCATGGCGTGCGGGATCGACCATCGGCACGCGGCGGGCGTCGCGCGGGCCCGCCGCGGCCCCAGCACCCGCACGGATCGGCACGACCACCTCGTGCTCGAGCCGCTCGAGCAGGCCCTCGCCAGCCGCCTTGGCGGTCTGCACCCAGCGGCGCCCCTCCTGGCGCATCCGCAGGGCGATGCCGGCCGCGGCGAGCCGCCGATCGGCGGTGTCGACATAGACCGCCCGCAGGCGGGTGCGCTGCAGCGCCCCGCGGCGCAGCGAAGCGATCAGCGCGACCCGCGCCTCGGGCGGCACCTGCAGCTTGAGTTCGGTCTCGGTCATGCGACTCGCACAGGAGGACGGCGGGCGCCAGGCGGTGAAGGTCGATCAGGCCGGATCCGCCGGCACCCCCACGATACCGGCCGCCACGAGTTCATCGATGAGTTCGGTGCTCAGTCCGAGCTCGCCGAGCAGCGCCCGGCTGTCGGCGCCGATGGTGGGTGGGTCGGTACGCACCGGCAGGCGCCGGCCGTCGATGCTGATCGGCAGCAGGGCGGTGAGGGTCTCCACCGGCTGGCCGGCACTGCTCGCATCGGCGGGCACCCGCATCGGCGCCAGCCCGCCGGTGGCCTGCAGGTGCGGGTCGGCGAACAGATCCTGCGGGCGGGTGATCGGTGCCCAGGGCAGCCCGGCCTGCTCGAAGCGCGCGCCAAGCTCGGCGGCGGCAAACCCGGCGAAGCGCTCGCGCAGGATCGGGATCAGCCAGTCGCGGGCGCGCACCCGGTCGTTGTTGGAGCCCAGCCGGGCGTCGGCGAGCAGGTCGTCGAAACCGAACTCCCGGCACAGCAGGGCCCACTGGGTGTCGCTGACCGCGGCCAGGAAGATCTGCTCTTCGTTGCGGACCGTGAAGACATCGTAGAGCGCCCAGGCCGACAGTCGCGCCGGCATCGGCGCGGGCGGCTTGCCGGTGACCGCCTGCTGCATCATGTGCTGGGCCACCAGCAGCACGGTGTTCTCGAACAACGCGCTGTGCACCTGCGCGCCGCGGCCGGTGGCCTCGCGCTGGCGAAGCGCAGCCAGCACGCCCACCGCGCCGAACAGCCCGCCCATGATGTCATTGACGCTGGCACCGGCGCGCAGCGGCCGGCCGGGGGGGCCGGTCATGTAGGCCAGGCCACCCATCATCTGCACCACCTCGTCGAGCGCGGTGCGGTGCTGGTAAGGCCCCGGCAGGAATCCCTTGTGCGAGACATGCACCAGGCGGGGGTTGAGCGCCGAAAGCACCGGCCATCCCAGCCCCAGACGCTCGAGCACGCCGGCCTTGAAGTTCTCGCTGAAGACATCGGCCCCGCCGACCAGCCGCAGCACGATCTCCAGGCCGCGGGGATCGGCCACATCGAGCGCCAGGCTGCGCTTGTTGCGATTGAACATCGGGAAGAATCCGGCGCCCGAGCCGAGCAGTCGGCGGGTGTTGTCGCCGGCGAGCGGCTCGATCTTGATCACCTCGGCACCGAGGTCGGCCAGCACCATGCCGCAGGTGGGGCCCATCACCATGTGGGTGAACTCGACCACGCGGATGCCGGCCAGCGGCAGCGGGTCAGCTTGCGGATCCATGTCGTCTCCCGATGGGCGGGCCGCGCTCGCCGCGGCAGGGCCTGCCACTGTAACCGTACGCCGTTGCGGCCACTGCTGTAAGGGCGGGGCGATTCTGCGAGACTGCCGTGGCCGCATGAACCCGACCATGAATCCGATCGCGAACCACCGGCATCTGGCCGCGCGCCTGATCGCCATTGCGTGGCTGGCCCTCCTGCAGGGCCTGCTGCCCTTGCTGCATGCCCACCCCCAGGGCCCGCGAGCGACCGGTGAGGGCGCGCCCATCGGGCTGCATCTGCCCGACCGGCAGTCCCTCGTCGAGGGCGGCACGAGCGGCGCACGGCCGGCGCCCACGATCACCGCGCAGGACGACCGCAGCCGACTTTCCGATGACCCGCCGGCCGCGCCCGCACCCGGTCAGGCGGGCCTGCTCGCCCGCGTCAGCGACGACGGCGGGATCCCGCCCCGCGCGCGCGACCATACCCCTCCACCGCCCGCCCCGCGCGCCTGCGCGAGACCACCCCGCGGCCCGCCGGCCGCCGCCTGAACTTCGCCGCCTCGCCGG
>NZ_CEXFHW010000227.1:0-5212 GCF_982640115.1 Quisquiliibacterium sp.
GCAAGACCTGGATCGATGTGCTCAATGCCGTGCGCGAGACCACGCAATCGGATTTCGCGCTCGCCGATGCCAGGGCGCAGGTGGTCGCGGCCGGTGAGCGCCTGCGGCTGCGCACGGGCGCGCTGATGGCCCCCGCAGCGGCCCCCGCAGCGGCCCCCGCATCGGCCCCCGCATCGGCCCCCGCATCGGCCCCCGCAGCGGCCCCCGCAGCGGCCCCCGCCCCCGCCCCGGCGGCGCGCCCATGAGCGGTTTCCCGGTCTTCATCGACCGCGCCGCGCGGCTGGTCGGCCAGCGCCTGGGCGCCGATCGCCGCGACGAGGTCACGCGCCTGGCCGCCCAGGAGGGGGAGTCGATCGCGCCCCAGTCGCTGCTCGCCGAGGCCTGGCGCCTGGGCGGCCTGGAGGGCCGGCCCGAGGCGCTCGACGCCCCCCAGCCCGCCGATCTGCCCTTTGCCGGCTGGCGCGCCGATCTCGGCTGGTTCCTGGTCACCGCGCGCAGCGCCGATGGCCGCTGGACGCTGTCCGGGCCGCAGGGCGAAGCGCTGGCGCCGGCCGACTCGCTCCAGGGCATCACCTGCCTGAGCCTGCCGCGCCGTGCCGAGCCCGCCGACGATCAGACCGCGCCCAGGGCGCTCGGGCTGGTGTGGCGATCGCTGCTGCGCCACCGCACGGTGTTCATCGACGCGGTGCTGGCCACGGTGCTGGTCAACCTGCTCACGCTGGCAGCCTCGCTCTACAGCATGCAGGTTTATGACCGGGTGATTCCCAACCAGGGCTTCCAGACCCTCAAGGTGCTCACCGTGGGGGCGGTGGCGGCCATCCTGCTCGAGCTGCTGCTCAAGCACCTGCGCGCGCGCCTGGTCGAGCGGGCCTGCACCGCCATGGACGAGGAGCTCTCGATCTGGTTCTTCGCCCGCATGCTCGGCATCCGCATGGAGAAGCGCCCCTCGGCCGTGGGCACCCTGGCCGGCCAGGTGAAGGGCTTCGAGACGGTGCGCGGGGTGCTCACCTCGGGCACGCTCTTCGTGCTGGCCGATGTGCCCTTCGCGATCTTCTTCGTGGCGGTGATCGCCATGATCGGCGGCTGGCTGGTGCTGGTGCCTCTGGTGAGCCTGCCGCTGGCACTGGTCACTGGCATCGCCTTTCACCGCGCCATCGCCCGCCATGCCCGCGACAACCAGGCCGACAGCCATCTCAAGACCGGTCTGCTGGTCGAGGCGATCGACGGCGCCGAGACCGTCAAGTCCCATGGCGCCGAGTGGAAGCTGCAGTCGCGCTGGGCGCGGCTGGCGCGCCGCAGTGCCGACTCCGAGCAGCGGCTGCGCAATCTCTCGGCTGCGGCCCAGAACCTCACCGCGGGCCTGCAGCAGCTCGGCTATGTGGCCCTGGTGGCCGCCGGTGCCTGGCTGGCCACCGAGAACATGCTCACCATGGGCGGGCTGCTGGCCTGCTCGATCATCAGCAACCGCGCGATGGCACCGATCATCCAGCTGCCCGGCATGATGGTGCAATGGGCGCATGCCCGCGCCGCCCTCGAGGGCCTCGACCGCATCATCGCGTTGCCCGGTGAGGCCGATGACCAGCGCCACGCGCTCACCCCGGGTGTGCTCGAGGGCGCCCTGCGCCTGGAGCGGGTGCGCTTTTCCTACGGCATGGCCGGACACCTCGCGCTGGACATCGAGCGGCTGGAGCTGCGCCCCGGCGAGCGGGTGGGCCTGGTCGGGGCGATCGGCTCGGGCAAGAGCACCCTGCTCAAGCTCGCGAGCGGCCTGTACCGGCCGGCCGAAGGCAAGTGCTTTCTCGGCGGGCTCGACATGGCGCTGCTCTCGCCCGCGGTGCTGCGCGAGACCATCGGCTACCTGCCGCAGGATGTGCGGCTGTTCAGCGGCACGCTGCGCGAGAACCTGCTGGTCGGTCTGCCCGACCCCGGCGACGAGGCGGTGCTCGCCGCGGCCCGGCGCACCGGCCTGATCGAGCTGATCACCGCCCAGCCCAAGGGCCTGGCGCTGCCGATCACCGAAGGCGGCCGCGGCGTGTCGGGCGGCCAGCGTCAGCTGGTGGGCCTAACCCGGCTGCTGATCGCTTCGCCGCGGGTCTGGCTGCTCGACGAGCCCACCGGTTCGATGGATGCTGCCACCGAGGCCCGGGTCACCGCGCTGCTCGACGAGGTGGCCCGCGCCGGTGCCACGCTGCTGGTGGCCACCCACAAGACCGGGCTGCTGCCCATGCTCGGCCGGCTGGTGGTGCTGCACGGCGGGCGCGTGGTGCTCGACGGACCGCGCGGGGCGGTGCTCGAACGCCTGCAGGGCCGGCCCGCCGCTGCCGCCACCCAGGGATCGGCCTCATGAGTACCGAAGCCCCCGTCGCCCACCGCGATCCGGGGCGCGACCCCGGCCGCTGGCTGATCCGCGCTTCCTTCCTCGTGATCATCGGTTTCATCGCCTGGGCCAACTGGGCCGAGATCGACCAGATCACCCGCGCTCCCGGGCAGGCGATCGCCTCGTCGCGCAACCAGGTGGTGCAGGCGCCCGAGGGCGGCGTGCTGGCCGAGCTGCTGGTGCGCGAGGGCGCCAGCGTGCGGCGCGGCCAGCTGCTGTTCCGCTTCGAGCGCAACAAGGCCGAGGCCGGCTCGCTCGAGGCCGAGGCCAAGGTCGTGGCCCTGAAGGCCGCGGTGGCGCGGCTGCGCGCCGAGCTGCTCGGCGGGCAGCCGGTGTTCGGTCCCGAGCTGCGTCGCCATCCCGAGTTCACCGCCACCCAGCAGGCGCTCTTCGACAAGCGGCAGTCGGCGCTTTCCGAGGAGCTCGCGGCGCTCGCCCGCTCGCAGGCGCTGGTGCGCGACGAGCTCGAGATGAACCTGCCGCTGGTGCGCACCGGCGATGTCAGCCGCGCCGAGGTGCTCAAGCTGCAGCGCCAGCTCGCCGAGATCGAGGGCCAGATCACCAACCGGCGCAACAAGTATCTGCAGGACAGCCAGACCGAGTTCGCCAAGGCCCAGGAAGACCTCGCTGCCGCCGAGCAGGTGCTGGCCCAGCGTCGCGAGCAGCTTGGCTACACCGAGGTGCGCGCGCCCATGGACGGTGTGGTGCGCAATGTGCGGCTCACCACCGTGGGCGGCGTGGCCCGCGCGGGCGAGGAGATCCTGCAGATCGTGCCGGTGGAGGACAGCTTCCTCTTCGAGGCCAAGGTGCGCCCGGCCGATGCCGCCTTCGTCAAGACCGGTCTGCCGGCCACGGTCAAGCTCGACGCCTACGACTACACCATCTACGGCTCGCTGCAGGGCGAGGTCACCTACATCAGCGTCGACACCCTCAGCGAAGACAATCGCGCCAACGAGCAGCCCTATTACCGGGTGCAGATCCGGACCGCCGCGCGCGATCTGGTGGCGGCCAACGGCCGGCGCATCGAGATCCAGCCCGGCATGACTGCCTCGATCGAGATCCGCACCGGCAGCAACACCGTGCTGCGCTTCCTGCTCAAGCCGGTGATCAAGACCCTGCACGAAGCGCTCGGCGAGCGCTGATCGCGGTGCCGTCCGCCGAGGCGTGGCCCTGATGGCCGAAGCGGTGATGGTCACCCTCGGCCCGCGCGGCCGCACCGTGATCCTGCAACGCGAGTACGGCCCGCCGCAGGTGGTGAACTCGGGCGTGATGGTGGCTGCGATCTCGGCCAACAACGACCGCTCGATCGGCGAGCTGCTCGCCGGCGCGATCGACAAGGTGGGCCGCGAAGGTGCGATCACGATCGAGGACGGCTCGGGATTGCAGAGCGAGCTGCGCGTGGTCGAAGGCATGCGCTTCGAGCACGGCATGCTCTCGCCCTGTTTCGTCACCGATGCCGAGCGGCAGTGCGCCGTCCTCGAGGATGCATCCATCCTGGTGGCGGGGCGGCCTGCGGACCGGTGCGGTACGCAGCCCCGGTTTCGGCGACCGGCGCAAGGCCATGCTTCAGGACATCGCCACCCTCACCGGCGCCACGGTGGTGGGCGACGAGCTCGGTGTGCCGCTCGCCCAGGCCGACAGCGACTACGAGCGCGAGTGGCTCGACACCCGCATCGCGCGGCTGGCCGGCGGTGTGGCGGTGATCCGGCCGTCGCCGCGCGAGCCCGCAGCCGGCTCCTCAGCCGAGTTCTGACGGAAAGGCGGGCATGCTGGCCTGCCCGGGCCGATCGAGCTCGTGCTCCAGCCCGTAGCGCACCAGCGCTGCCAGACTGGGCAGCTGCAGCTTCTCCTGGATGCGGGTCTTGTGGGTGCTCACGGTCTTGACCGAGAGATGCAGCTCGCGCGCGATCTCGGTGAGACGCTTGCCCGAGACCAGCCGGCGCAGCACATCGAGCTCGCGATCGCTCAGTCGGGTGTGGCGGGGCACTTCCACGCGGCCATTGAGCTGCTGGATGACGCGCTCGGCGAGGCTGCTGGTGACATAGGCGCCACCCGCCGAAACCTTGCCGATGGCCACCATCAGCTCGGCGGCGGCGCTGTCCTTGGTGAGATAGCCGCTGGCGCCGGCGCTGAACGCGCGCAGGGCGTACTGCTCCTCGGCATGCATGCTGAGCACCAGCACCCGCACCGCCGGAAACTCGGTCTTGATGCGCCGGATGAGGTCGAGCCCGCTCATCCCGGGCATGGAGAGGTCGACTACCGCCAGCGCCACCGGCGAGGCCCGCAGCAGCGCCAGAGCCTGAAAGGCCGAACTGGCCTCCTCGATCCGCCACTGGCCGTTCTCGGCCTCGATCATGCGGCGCAGACCCGCGCGCACGATGGCGTGGTCATCGACCAGCAGCAGCAGGGGTTCCCGTCCCGGCGGGTGGGTCATGCGCGGTTCACCAGGCTGCTGCCGGGCAGCGCGGAGGGCGCAACGGGCTCGTGGCCGATCGGCAGCCACACCCGCAGCCGGCCGCCGCCCCCGGGCGGGTTGTCGACCTCGAAGCGGCCGCCGAGCAGGATGGCGCGCTCGCGAATGCCCATCAGGCCGAAGGAGCCTTCCTTGCGCACCGCGCTGTTGGGAAAGCCCGTGCCGTTGTCCTTCACGGTGAGGACGAGCTCACCTGCCTGCTGCTCGATGGTGATCCGCGCATCGGTGGCGCGGGCATGGCGGCCGATGTTGGTCAGCGCCTCCTGCACGATCCGGTAGACGGTGGTGGCCGTGCGGTCGTCAATCTCGGGCTCGACCTCGCCGAGGCTTGTCGTGACCTCGATGCCCATGCGCCGCGAGGC
>NZ_CEXFHW010000228.1:0-5196 GCF_982640115.1 Quisquiliibacterium sp.
CGGGCGCAAAGCTCACCCGCCCGCCGTTGTCGACGGCCTTGAAGTCACCCCCATTGAGCGACACGGTGGCGGTGTTCAACACCGTGGTGCCGAGCCCGTTGCTGTCACTGTCGGGCTTGAAAACCACATTCAGCTTGTTCGACTGCGAGGAGATACCCGCATTCACCTCGATGTTGTTGTGCGCCTTGAAGGTCAGCGTGGCGCTGCCGCCAGTGGTCTTCGAGATCGCATGGTTGACGTAGATATTGCCGGCCTGCTCACCGACGTCCGACCTGCCAGTGTTGACCTCGACATTCATGCCCTGATTGAGCGCGGCTGAGATGTGACTGGCTCTCAGCGTGGCATAGTTGTCAAACGGCGTCGCCTTCAGGAGATCATCGTCGTAGTCGAGCCAGACATCGGCAGCCCCGCTGTCGTCCTGGATCGTAAGGTTGTACGGATCGATCAACCAGGTACCGCCCTGCCCCTGCGGCGCCGATGCATCGGGTGTCTGCGTCACCGCGAGCACCCGCTTGCCGGATGTCTCGATGAACCCGCCATCGCCGCCCTGCGACCCGCCACGGGCACTGATGCGCCCGTGGATGAGCGCGGTGTCATCGGCCCAGAGGATCACCTTGCCGCCATCGCCGAGCGTGGTGGCATCGGCCCTGATCACGGCGCCGCTCGCCATGAACACCTTGACTGCATTCGGCGCGCCAGCGCTCGTGCCCTGCACATCACCGCCGACCAGCACCGTGCCGCCCCCGGCGCCACCGGAGGCATCGATGCTGAGGGTCTCGCCGAGCACGATCTCGCGCCCCATGACCCGAACCCTGCCACCCGTGCCCACCACGGCGCCCGCGAGCAGGTTTCGCGGATCGGGCTGGGGAGGCGCCGGTGAGGGCGCCGGCGCCGGCGCTGGAGCTGACACGGGAACTGCGAGGGGCAGGACACCCGATGACGCGCCTGCGATCGGCGGCACAGACCCGGCGGCCTCAGAGGCCGAACCGGTGGACGGGGCCTCAGCCGCGGCCGGCGATGCCGCGACCGGTGAAGAAGCCCCTCCCGCCGCCGCACCCGATGAGGCGGCAGGCGAGGACGCAGCCAGGGAGGTGTTCACCGCAGACGAGCCCGCGACCGCGCCCGCTGGCTCCGCCGCCGAGGCACCGGCCTGAGACGTGCCCACCCCGGCAGACTGCCCGACGCCGCCAGCGCTGCCAGTACCCGTAACCGCCAATGGCGTCACAACCGGAAGCTGCACGGCCGCCGTGGCGCTGGCATCGATACGGCCCTGCAGGCTGACCTGCTCGCCGGCCTGGATGTCGATCTCGCCACCCTTGCGGCGACCCTGGGCATCAACGCCGCTGGCCACCATCTGACCGGTGGCGGTCTGTTCGACCCGGCGCCGCGCGCGCAGCGTGATGCGGCCATCCTCGCCGACCACCGCGGTGGTGGCCTGGAGCACGCCGGCATTCCTCACGAGCTGGCCGTGCAGGCCGATGCGACGGGCCACCACCTCGCCGAGGTTGATGGCCGCGGACTCGGGCGCCGACACCTCCCAGGACACCTCGGGCGCCTGCGGATTGACCAGGGAAACCCGGTGACCTGCCGCGAGCAGCACCTGTCCCTCGGGCGAGTGGATGATCCCGCTGTTCTCGACCTGCGGCGCCACCAGGTAGACCAGACCGCCCGAGGCGGTGCGGATGCTGCCCTCGTTGCGGATGGCGCCAGCGGCGCGGTTCTCGGCGGCGGTGCCACCGAAGTTCATGCGGCCAGCGGCGAAGTCCTCGTTGCTCAGCCTGAGCGTGGACACCACCAGGGCGCCCACATCCACCTGCGCGCCGCGTCCGAAGGCCACGCCGCTGGGGTTGATCAGGAACACCCGGCCATTGGACTCGAGCCGGCCGAGGATCTCGCTGGGCGCACCCGACACCACGCGGTTGAGCACCTGGCTGGCAGCGCTGGGCTGGATGAACCGGGTGGTCTCCCCCACGCCGATGTTGAACTGGTTCCAGTGGATGACCGCGCCGTTGCTGGTGGTGACGCTCAGTGTGGCGCCGTTGCGCTGCAGCGTGGCGCTTCCCTGGACCACCTGCGCACCGCTGGGGTTGGCCCAGGCCGGCGCGCCGATCGCCGCGATCGCCCCCGCGAGAAGCCCCATCCGCCAGGGGCGTGACGGCGGCCGCGCCGCCGCCGGGTGCTGAGGGCGGTTCAGGCGGGTCCGGGAGCGGGAGTGTCCAAGGTCAGAACCCATAGCTCATGGCCATGTGCAGGAAGACATCGCCGGGGGTGGACAGACCATCGCCCTGAAGAACGAAGCCGGAGTCCAGGCGCAAGGACATGCCGTGCCGCCACGCCAGACGGATGCCACCGCCGAGGCTGGAGAGCAGATAGCGTTCCTTCTCGCCAGCCAGCGCGTTGTTGCGCTGGACCGCAGCGGTATCGGAGAACACCTGCCAGCCGAAGTCGGTGCCAGGGTTGGTCTGGACCGGGCGCATCGGCGACTGCATCTCGAGCGAGAAGCGCTGGCCACGATCACCCGCCGCCACCCGACTGCTGAACCCGCGCACCGAGCCGTCACCGCCAATGGCGAACTGCTCGGCCGGTACCAGCGCATCGCGGGTCCACTGACCGCTCCAGGAGGCAAGCAGCGTGTTGGTTCGGACCGAGACCGAGCCGCCCAGGCTCCAGCGGGTGATGCCGTAGTAGGGGTTGGCGCCCGCGCGAAGCCCGGGCTCCTGGAAGACCGAGGCGTCGCTGCGCCCGCTGCCCGGCAGGTTGCGGCTGTAGCTGGCCAGGCCGAACACCGACCAGCGGTCGTCCCGGCGACTGGCGCGGTAGCTGAGCGAAAGCGGCCGCAGGACGACGCTGGGGATGAGGCTGGGTCCATCGGTGACCGTGGCAACACGACTGTTGACCTGCTTGATGTCCAGCCCGAACGAGAACCTCGGATCCCACGCGCCCAACCGCGGCAGAAGCCGGGTGGCACGCAGGCTGAGTGTGTTGCCGCTGCTGGACATGAAGTAGTCCCCGGCGGCTGTCCTCAACGTGCCCGAATCGACATTCGAGTGCAACAAGCTGCCATCGAGCAGCCATTTGAGCCGATAAACGGGCACTCTCAACCCGACAGACGCGATCTGGACATTGTGTTCGCGCCCCGGCGAGGTGATCGCCTGCGCGGTGCCGACGATGTCGCGATCGAGCAGGTTGTGGTGCTGCACCGCCGCCCCGACCCGCCACTGCCCGGTACTGGGCGAGCCGGTGTTGTCCAGGGTGACCTGACCGGCCACCGGCGGCAGATCGCTGGTGCGCAGGGTGCCGGCGAGCGCACCGTCATCCTCGGTGCGGAAGGTGACCTGCATGTAGCGACCGGGGTTCTCATTGGCCAAGCGCAGTTCGTCGCCGATGAGGGTATCGGACGGCGTGGCCCCTTCACGCAGCGAGGGCACGGCACGGCGCTGATTGGCAAGGCTGCGGTGGCGCGCGCCCGCGACTTCGAGCTTGCCAAGTCTGAGTTCCTCGACCTGCAGGCGCACCAGCCCCGACTCGATGGTCTGCTCCGGCAGCAGGACGCGCACCGCGGTGATGCCGGCGCGGCCATAGGCCTCGCGAATCGCCTCCTGGGCGAGTTCGATGTCGGAAAAGCGCCGCCCATCGCCCGTGAAGCCGGCCACCGCGGCCTGCAGGGCAGGCAGCGGCACGAGGGTGGCGCCTTCGATCTGGTAGCGGGCGATCCGGAAGCGTGGCTCGACCGGCGCCGACGGCGTCGCCGGCGCAGGTGCAGGCGCAGTTGCAGTTGCAGGCGCAGCCACTGGCGCCGGACTGGAGGCGGGCATGACCGGTAGCGGTCCCTGCGGATTCGACTGGGCCCGGGCCATCACCGGCGGGGCCAGCCCGATGAGCGCGGCGAGCAGCAGCCCCGCCGATCGACCGGCAACGGCCATGCCGACACCCGCCGCTTTCGCGGCCGGCGCTGTGCCGGCATCATGGCCGGTGATGACATTCGGCATTGCCAAGAAATTCACTCCGAGGGGCGTGGCGCTGCTCGCTTCGGCGGCAAGCACGCTGCTGGTCACGCTGGTGCTGACCTGGTTGATCACCCAGGGCCTCACACCCCCAGTGTTGCAAAGACTCGACCTGTTCATTCACGACAATTGGGTGCGATCAACCCTCCAATTCACGGGGACACCCAAGGTCACGCTGCTCGCGCTGGACGAGGCAAGCCTGCAGAGGATCGGCCAGTGGCCATGGCCACGAGACCGCATCGCGCAGGTGGTGCAGGCGGTCATCGACCAGCACGGCGCACGGGCGATCGCCTTCGACATGGTGTTTGCCGAGCCCGACCGCAGTGATGCCGATCGCATCCGCGAGCGACTGGCGAGAACCCCGGGCGCCGAGGACTCGGTCCTGGGCGCCCGGATGCGCGACCTGCTGGTTGAACTCGACCGCGATGCCGCCCTGGCCCGGGTGCTGGCCGGCCGGCCGGTGGTGCTCGGCCACTACTTCACCAACGACGCCAGTCAGCGGGTGGGTGCCCTGCCCGACCCCTGGCTGCCCGCGGACATCGCCCACCAGTCCGGGGTGTTTCCGCCGCGCGGTGACGGCTACGGCGCCAATCTCGCCTCGCTGGTGCAGGCCGCCGGCAGGGCCGGACACATGAACCCGGCGGTGGACGCCGACGGGGTCACACGCCGCCTGCCGCTGCTCATCGAGAACGAGGGCATGCTCTATCCCTCGCTGATGCTGGCCGCGCTCACCATCGTGGCGGGCGACCAGGCGCAGGTGGACTTCGGCCAGGCCACCACACTGCGCGGGCAGCCGGTCGCCGAAACCATCACCCTGGGGCCCTACCGGTTGCCGATCGACGAGCAGGCACGATCGATGCTGCCCTTCTTTGGCGGGCGCGGCAGCGTGCCCACGGTGTCGGTGCTCGACATGCTCGAAGGCCGCATGCCGCCCGATCTGATGCGCGGCCGTGTGGTGGTGTTCGGCCCCACCGCGCCGGGCCTGCGAGACAGCCGTGCCACGCCGGTGGACACCAACCAGCCCGGCACCGAGCTGCATGTGTCCTGGCTGCAGGGTGCGCTCGATGCACGCCTGCCCAGCCGGCCCCACTACACCGACGCCGCGGTGCTCAGTCTGGTCTGGTGCGTGGCGCTGGGCATGATGGCTGGCGCCTGGCGGCTGCGGCCGGCACGGTTCATGGCCACCGCGGCG
>NZ_CEXFHW010000229.1:0-5188 GCF_982640115.1 Quisquiliibacterium sp.
GGGTCGCCGCGCGGGCCTTCAGCTACAATCCGCCGTCGCCCTGCCGCGGGCCGTGTCCCGACTCCGATGACCCCCGACAGCCCCGCGCCGGCCCGCCGGTCCCGCCCCAAGCCCGGCGAGCGTCGACTGCAGATCCTCCAGACCCTCGCCGGCATGCTCCAGGAGCCCGGCGGCGAGCGCGTCACCACCGCGGCGCTGGCCGCGCGCATCCAGGTCTCCGAAGCCGCGCTTTATCGGCACTTCGCCAGCAAGGCGCAGATGTTCGAGGGCCTCATCGAGTTCATCGAAGCCACGGTGTTCGGGCTGATCAACCAGATCGGCACCCAGGATGGCGACGGCCAGCGCCAGCTGCGCGCCATCGTCCTCATGCTCACCGGCTTCGCCGAGAAGAATCCCGGCATGACCCGTGTGCTGATCGGCGATGCCCTGGTCACCGAGCATGACCGCCTGCAGCAGCGCATCAACCGGCTGCACGATCGCATCGAGACCTCGATGCGGCAGTGCTTCCGGCTGGCGGTGGCCCAGCAGCGCCTGCCCCCAGACACCGACGCGGCAGTGCGCGCCGGCATCGTGATGGCCTTCGTCCAGGGCCGCTGGCTGAGCTATGCCAAGAGCGGCTTTCGCCGCCGGCCCACCGACCTCGTCGAGCAGCAGATCCCGCTGCTGATCGGCTGATCCGCGGCGCCGGGTGTGCGCCCGGTGCCCGCCCCCAGGAGACCCGCATGACCGATGACATCACCGCGCTGGGCGCCCTCGAGCTCTCGGCCGCCATCCACGCCCGCGCCGTCTCCTGCGAGGAGGTGATGCGCGCCTACCTCGACCGCATCGAGCGCATCAATCCGCAGCTCAACGCGATCGTGGCCCTGCGCCCGCGCGACACGCTGCTCGCGCAGGCGCGCGAGATGGACCGGCTCGCCGCCGAGGGCCGCTGGCTGGGCTGGATGCACGGCATGCCGCAGGCGATCAAGGATCTCTCGGCCACGAAGGACATTCCCACCACCCTGGGCTCGCCGCTCTACCGCGACTTCCTGCCGCCCGAGGACGGGCTGATGGTGCAGCGCATGCGCGCCGCCGGCGCGATCCTGATCGGCAAGACCAACACCCCGGAATTCGGCCTGGGCTCGCAGTCCTACAACCCGGTCTACGGCGTCACCCGCAACGCCTGGCAGCCGCAACTGTGCGCCGGCGGCTCCAGCGGCGGCGCGGCGGTGGCCCTGGCCGCGCGCCTGCTGCCGGTGGCTGATGGCAGCGACATGGGCGGCTCGCTGCGCAACCCGGCGGCCTTCAACAATGTCTTCGGCTTCCGGCCTTCCACCGGCGTGGTGCCCAAGCTGCCCGCGCCGGAGGTCTTCATCGAGCAGTTCGGCACCGAGGGCCCGATGGCCCGCTCGGTGCCCGATCTCGCCCGCTTGCTGGCCACCCAGGCCGGTGCGCATCCGCATGCGCCGCTGTCGCGCACCAGTGATCCGTCGTTGTTCGCCGCGCCCCTGGAGGCGCCGCCGCGCGGGCTGCGGGTGGGCTGGCTGGGCGATCTCGACGGTCACCTCGCCTATGAGCCGGGCATCGTCGAGTTGTGCCGCGGCGGCCTGAACGCGCTGGCCGGCCTGGGCATGGATGTGTCGGATTCGGCCCTGGGCTTCGACCCCGACCGGCTGTGGCAGATGTGGCTCACCCTGCGCAGCTGCGTGGTGGCCGGCGGCCGCTGGGACGACTACGCCAACCCGGCCCGCCGCGCGCAGATGAAGCCCGAGGCGGTGTGGGAGGTGGAGCGCGGCGCGGCCACCAGCGCGCTGGCGGTCTACCAGGCCTCGCGCGAGCGCACCGCCTGGCATCGGCACCTGCTTGGCCTGTTCAACCACTACGACATCCTGGTGCTGCCCACGGCGCAGGTGTTCCCGTTCGCGGCCGAGACCCACTGGCCGGAGCGCATCGGCGACCGCAAGATGGACACCTACCATCGCTGGATGGAGGTGGTGATCGGGCCCACCCTGGCCGGCGCGCCGGCGATCAGCGTGCCGGTGGGCTTCGGCCCCGGCGGCGCGCCCATGGGCATGCAGCTGATCGGCCCGCCCGGCGCCGACCTGCGGGTGCTGCAGGTGGCGCATGCCTACGATCAGGTCACTGGCTGGACCCGCCGCACACCGCGCATTGCGGATTGCGCGGCAGGCTGACCTCGGTGAAGCGGCCGGCCCGGCCGTCGATCAGCAGCAGCCGTCCCACCAGGGGCTCGCCGAAGCCGCCGATCAGCTTGAGCGCCTCGGCGGCCTGCATCGTGCCCACGATGCCGGTCAGCGGCGCGAACACGCCCATGGTGGCGCACTGCACCTCGTCCACCGCGCTGGCGGCCGGGAACAGGCACTCGTAGCAGGGCGAGCTCTCGCGGCGCGGGTCGAACACGCAGAGCTGGCCGTCGAAGCGGATGGCCGCGCCCGAGACCAGCGGCACGCGGTGCGCCACGCAGGCGCGGTTGACCGCGTGCCGCGTGGCGAAGTTGTCGCAGCAGTCGAGCACCACCGTGCTGGCGGCCACCGCGTCGGCGAGCGCCGCGCCTTCCAGCCGCCCGACGATCGCCTCGACGCGGATGTGCGGGTTGATCGCCAGCAGCGCGTCGCGGCCCGACTCGGCCTTGGCCCGCCCCAGGCTGGTCTGACGGTGCAGGATCTGGCGCTGCAGGTTGGTCAGGTCGACGCTGTCGCCATCGGCCAGCAGGATGCGGCCCACGCCGGCGCTGGCCAGGTAGAGCGCCGCGGGTGATCCCAGGCCGCCTGCGCCCACCACCAGCGCCGTGGCGCCGAGCAGCCGCTCCTGGGCCTCGATGCCGATCTCGTCCAGCAGGATGTGCCGGCTGTAGCGCAGCAGCTGTTCGTCGTTCAAGGCGTGCTGCCGCCGGCCAGGGCCGGGCTCAGGGGGTCTTGGCGGCGCCGGCCTCGGCGGGTGCGGCGCTGTCCTTGGGCCTGGCCAGCTGCACCGGCTTGCCCTTGAGGTGGTTCATGGCCTGGGCGAGCTGGTGATCGTCGGCTGATCCGAACTCCACCGGCTTGCGCTCGCGCAGCCGGGCATCGCCGGCGGCATCGGTGGGCTTGGGCACACTGGGCTTGGCCTCGGATTCCTTGTCGTTGGACAGGTGCCGGGTGAGGTCGGCCTCGCGCACGCGGAACTGGTTCACGTCGCCCTCGGGGGTTTCCTCGACCAGCAGGTCTGGCGCGATGCCCTTGGCCTGGATGGAGCGGCCGCTGGGGGTGTAGTAGCGCGCGGTGGTGAGCTTGATGGCGGTGTTGTTGGTGAGCGGCAGGATGGACTGCACCGAACCCTTGCCGAAGGTCTGGGTGCCCAGCACCGTGGCCCGCTTGTGGTCCTGCAGCGCGCCGGCCACGATCTCGGAGGCCGAGGCCGAGCCGCCATTGACCAGCACCACCATGGGCACCGAGCGCACCCCGGCCGGCAGGCGGGCGAGGAAGTCCTCTCGGGTGCCGCGCAGGTAGTCCTCGGGCACCGCGAGGTACTTGCGCTTGGCGTCGTCGGTGCGGCCGTCGGTGCTGGTGACCAGGGTGCGGGCCGGCAGGAAGGCTGCCGACACGCCGATGGCGCCATGCAGCAGCCCGCCGGGGTCGTTGCGAAGGTCGAGCACCAGTCCCTTGAGCGGGCCCTGCTGCTGCTTGTAGAGCCCGTCGAGCGCCTTGACCATGGTCTCGACGGTGTGCTCCTGGAACTGGGTGATGCGCACATAGCCGTAGCCCGGCTCGAGCAGGCGCGACTTCACCGACTGCACCCGGATCACATCACGGGTGATCTGCACGACGATCGGGCGCGGCTCGCCCTTGCGGGAGATGGTGAGGGTGATGGGTGTGCGTGGCTTGCCCCGCATGAGCTTGACCGCGTCGTTCAGCGGCATGCCCTTGGTGGGCTTCTCGTCGATCTTGATGATCAGGTCGCCGGCCTTGATGCCGGCCTTGGCTGCCGGGGTGTCCTCGATGGGCGACACCACCTTCACGAAGCCGTCCTCGGTGCCCACCTCGATGCCCAGGCCGCCGAATTCGCCCTGGGTGCCCACCTGGAGCTCCTTGAAGGCGTCGGCGTCGAGGTACTGCGAGTGCGGGTCCAGGCCGGAGAGCATGCCGCTGATCGCCTCGGTGATCAGCTTCTTGTCCTCGACCGCCTCCACATAGTTGGACTTGATGGCGCCGAAGACATCGGAGAACTGCCGCAGTTCGTCGAGCGGCAGCGGTGGCCGGCTGTCACGCTGGGCGACCGCCGAGATGCCGATGCTGATCAGCACGCCGGCGATGGCGCCGACCGTCAGCAGTCCGACTTGCTTCACTTTGCCATTCATGGGTTCGCCCTGGAGATCGACCCAGTATAAACCTGCGGCGGCGCCCCGGTGGGCTCAGGCCTTCGACTTGCCCTGGGCGGCCACCGCGGCCATGGCGGCGGCGATCTCGGCCTGGTCACCCAGATAGCCCCGGCTGAGCGGCCGCAGCTGGTCGTCGAGCTGGTAGACCAGCGGTCGGGCGGTGGGGATGTTCATGGCCACGATCTCGTCGTCGGAGAGATCATCCAGGTACTTGATCAGGGCGCGCAGCGAGTTCCCGTGGGCGGCCACCAGCACCCGGCGGCCGGTGCGGATGGTCGGCGCGATCACCTCGTTCCAGTAGGGCACCACCCGGGCCACGGTGTCCTTCAGGCACTCGGTGCGCGGGATCAGCGCCGGGTCGACGCCGGCGTAACGCGGGTCGGTCTCCGAGCCGCGGGGGTCGCCCGCCGGCAGCGGCTCGGGCGCGATCGCGTAGGCGCGGCGCCAGACCAGCACCTGCTCCTCGCCGTACTGGGCCGCGGTCTCGGCCTTGTTCAGGCCCTGCAGCGCGCCGTAGTGGCGCTCGTTCAGGCGCCAGGTGTGCTGCACCGGCAGCCACATGCGGTCCATCTCGTCGAGCACGCCCCAGAGCGTGCGGATCGCCCGCCGCAGCACCGAGGTGTAGGCGATGTCGAAGTCGTAGCCCTCGGCCCTGAGCAGCGCGCCGGCGCGGCGCGCCTCCTCGCGGCCGTTCGGGGTGAGGTCGACATCGGTCCAGCCGGTGAAGCGGTTTTCGAGGTTCCAGGTCGATTCGCCATGGCGAATCAGCACGAGTTTGTACATGGGCAAGTGCCTGTCAGGCTAAAGGGCAAAGCCAAGATTCTAGAATCGAGGGCT
>NZ_CEXFHW010000230.1:0-5093 GCF_982640115.1 Quisquiliibacterium sp.
ATCTCCATGCCGCGTGACTGGGCGCTCATGCGCTCGGAGATCGCCAGGCCGGCGGCGTCGTCCTTGGCGCTGTTCACCCGCATGCCGGTGGACAGGCGGTTGATCGAGGTGGCAAGGCTTGCGGCGTTGCCCGCGAGGTTGCGCTGCGCATTCAGGGAGAGGACATTGGTATTGATGATCTGGGTCATGTGATCGCTCCTGCTGTTTGGCTCAAGTCGCTGCCGGTGGTCAGGCAGCTTGTCCGGGAGTCCCTGCTCCCGGGACTGGAGGGCGCCAGGTTTCAGGCCTGGCCGTGTTGGGCGAATCGCCTTGGCTTGGTTATCGGCGCCCTGGCTGTGGCCTTTAGCACGCTCGGTCTGTCGGAAGAACTCCTACATCTGTCAGCGCCTGCCTGACAGGAAACACCGACATATTCGGATTCAAGAAACCCCGGCTTTTTCCGAGACTGGCGCCATGTCGGATGCGTTCCTTGAATGCACCGCGCCGGAACCCAAGGAGAACCCCGTGATGACCGATGAACGCCTGCTGTCCGAGATCCGCGACGCCAATCTTTCCTACCTGATCCTGGCCCAGCGGTTGATTCGCGCCGACAGAACGCAGTCGCTTTTCCGGCTTGGCATCTCGGAGGAGATTGCCGACATCATCGAGGCGCTCACGCCGGGCCAGATGATCAAGGTCGCTTCCGGCAACACCCTGATGTGCCGCTTCCGCTTCGACGAGGAGATGGTCTGGTCGCTGCTCTCCGACCATGGCCGCCGCGGCGCCGAGCGCGAGGACGCCAGCGCCTCCCGCCTGCATGCCAGCATCCTGATGGCCGGCAAGTTCAGCGAGGCGGTCTGATCATGGCCACCCGCAGCCTGCTGGAAGACAACAAACAGGTGCAGCGCGCGATCGCGCTGATCGGGATGGGCGCGCGTCTGCAGCTGCTGCAGTCCGAGACCAACCTGCCTTACGAGCGGCTCCTCAAGCTGTACAAGGAAGTGGCCGGCAAGTCGCCTTCGAAGGGCCAGCTGCCGTTCTCCACCGACTGGTTCCTGTCCTGGCAGCCGAACATCCACGCCTCGCTGTTCCTCAATATCCATGAGTACCTGCAGAAGGCCAGCGCCCTCGACGAGGTCGAGGTGCTGATGAAGGCCTGGCAACTGTATGAAGCGGAAGTCCGCACGCACGGTGTCGAGGCGCTGCTGTCCATCACCCGCGCCTGGCGCCTGGTGAAGTTCGTCGACTCCGGCATGCTGTGTCTGACCCGCTGCACACGGTGTGGCGGCAGCTTCGTGAACCATGCCTACGAACTCACCGGCAGCTATGTCTGCGGGCTGTGCGAACCCCCGGCTCGTGCCGGAAAAGGGCGACGCGAGGGTTCCATCCACTGACCGGCTGCTGTGGCGGGCGCCTCCCGGGGCGTCGGCTCGGAAGGGAAAGGCGGGCATGGCCCGCCTTTTCGCATTTCAGGTGCCGGCTGGGCCTGATCCGTCATGGGCGCCCAGGGCGCCCGCTGATTGCCAGGGCGGCTGCGGCGCTCGCCGACATCCTGTCGCGCGTCTGTCGGCCGGCTTGTCCGCCAGACGGTGCCTTGGAAAACTCAAGAAGCGCGCTCGTGGGCCGAAAGCAGACAGGAATCCACAGTCTGCGGGCGTCCCCACATGTTCGTCATCATCGGTTATGTCGTCGTGCTGATCGCGGTGTTTGGCGGCTACGCGCTGGCCGGTGGCAAGTTCGGCGTGCTTGCCAAGGCTGCGCCGATCGAGCTCTTCATCATCTGTGGTGCGGCGATTGGCGCGTTCCTGGTGGGCAACAGCGCCAAGAGCCTGAAGGCGACGGTCAAGGCCCTGCCGACCCTGTTCAAGGGCTCCAAGTACACCAAGGCACGCTACATGGAGCTGATGGCGCTGCTCTACGAGATCCTGACCAAGGCGCGCAAGGAAGGCCTGATCGCCATCGAGCAGGATGTCGAGTCACCGCACGAGAGTCCGATCTTCAAGCGCTATCCGAATGCAGGTGGTGACCATCATCTGGTGGAATTCATCACCGACTACCTGCGCATGATGGTCTCGGGCAACCTCAATCCGCACGAGATCGAGAGCCTGATGGACAGCGAAATCGAGACCCACCATCAGGAAGCCCATGGGCCGATGAACTCGATCGCCAAGCTCGGCGATGCATTGCCGGCGTTCGGCATCGTGGCGGCGGTGCTCGGCGTGGTGAAGACCATGGCCTCGGTCGGCGCGGCGCCCGCGGTGCTCGGCGGGATGATCGCCGGCGCGCTGGTGGGTACCTTCCTGGGCATCCTGATGGCTTACGGGTTCGTCTCGCCCCTGTCCAGCCTGCTCGAGCAGAAGGCGGAGGAGGCGGCCAAGGAGCTGATCTGCGTCAAGACCACCCTGCTCGCCAGCATGCAGGGTTACGCGCCGGCGATCGCGGTGGAATTCGGCCGCAAGGTGCTGTTCTCCACCGAGCGCCCGTCGTTCATCGAGCTCGAGACCCACGTCAAGCAGAAGCGCAGTTGATGCAGGGCTGCCGCCTCCCATCCTTCCACGACTGACCGAGCGCTCCGAATGGCCGCCGCCGACAAGAAGTCCCAGATCATCGTCGTCAAGCGCATCAAGAAGGGCGGCCATGGCCACCATGGCGGCGCCTGGAAGATCGCCTACGCCGACTTCGTCACGGCGATGATGGCCTTCTTTCTGCTGATGTGGCTGTTGGGCTCGACCACGAAGGGCGAGCTGCTCGGGATTGCCGAGCACTTCAACACGCCGCTGAAGGTCGCCCTGAGCGGTGGCTCGGGCAGCGGTGACAGCTCGTCGGTGGTGCAGGGCGGTGGCACAGACCTGACCCGCTCGGCCGGCCAGGTCAAGCGGGGCGAGATCGAGAGCACGCAGCGTCGTCAGATCAACCTCCAGGCCGCGCGCAACGAGCTGCGTCGCGAAGAGCAGAAGATGCTGGAGGAACTCAAGCAGAAGCTCGAGGCGGCGATCGCGGCCAACCCCCGGGTGTCCGGATTCAGCGGGCAGATCAAGCTCGACTTCACGCCGGAAGGCCTGCGCATCCAGATCGTCGATGACCAGAACCGGGCGATGTTCGACAGCGGTTCGGCGATCGTCAAGGACTACATGCGGGAACTGCTGCGGGAGATCGGCAAGGTGCTCAACGAGGTCCCGAACAAGGTCTCGCTCGCAGGTCATACCGACAGCGCGGCCTACGGGGGGGGGCAGCGCGGCTATTCCAACTGGGAGCTGTCGGCCGACCGCGCCAACGCCTCGCGCCGTGAGCTGGTGGCCGGGGGCATGGATGACGGCAAGGTCATGCGGGTGGTGGGTCTTGCCTCGGCCGTGCCCATGGAGACCGACAACCCGCGTCATCCTGTCAACCGGCGCATCTCGATCGTGGTGATGAATCGCGCGGCAGAGTCGCGTCTGCTCAACGGCGCCGAGCTGGCCGACGAGGCCGGCGGCGAGGGCCGAAACTGACGGGCAATCCGCGCCTCGCGCGCGATCCCCGGGCTCAGGGCGCGGCCGCCGATCGTCGCGCCGGATTCGAATAAGGGCGGCTGTCACCGCTTATTCCCGGCTTTATGGCCGTGGTCACACGCGAATAATCGGGGTCGAGATCTCCTCGAACCCCCGCGATGGCCGCCTCCGAAACCAGTCAGGAAGACAAGCAGCTAGAAGCCTCTGGCAAGAGGCTGGCGGAAGCCCGCGAGCAGGGTCAGATCCCCCATTCGCGCGATCTCGGCCATCTCATGGTGATGGGATCGGCGCTGCTGGCGGTGGTGCTCCTCGGTCCGGCGATCGGCCAGGGATCGCTCGAGCTGCTGCGCCACGCACTGCGGTTCAATCGCCCGCTGGCCATGGAGCCGCAGCTCATGACCGAGATGCTGGCTTCGCTCGCCGGCACCGCGCTCTGGATCGTCCTTCCCTGCGCCGCCCTGCTCGCGATCGCCTCGGTCATCGGATCGCTTGCCCCCGGTGGGCTGGCGATCACGACCAAGCCGCTCGCCCCCGACTTCTCCCGGCTCAACCCGGTCAGTGGCCTGGGCAGGATCCTCAGCAAGGACAGCCTGATCAATGCCGGCAAAGGCATCCTGCTGGCGGGTCTGCTGATCGCCGTGGCGGGCTGGTTCGCGCGCGCCCGTCTTGCCGAGTACCTGGGTCTGGGTCGTGCGGCATTGCCGATCGCGCTCGAGCATGTCCGTGCCAACCTGATCGCCGGGGTCAGCCTGATGCTGCTCGTGCTGTTCTTCGCGGCGCTTTTCGATGTGCCATGGCAGTGGTGGCGCCATCGGGTGAAGCTGCGGATGACCCACGAGGAGGCCCGCGAGGAGTTCAAGCAGGCTGAAGGCGATCCCCAGATCAAGGGCAAGATCCGCGCGCGTCAGCGCGAGGTTGCGCTCGCACGCATGATGCAGGCCGTTCCGACGGCCGATGTGATCATCACCAACCCGACGCACTACGCCGTGGCCATCCGGTACGACGAGGCCGGCATGGGCGCGCCACGCGTCGTCGCCAAAGGTGTCGACCACGTGGCGGCGCGCATCCGCGAGGCCGGGCAGAAGGCGCGGGTGCCTTTCGTGGAGGCGCCGCCGCTCGCGCGGGCGCTCTACGCGAAGGTCGACCTTGACGCCGAGATCCCGCAGGCGCTCTACATCGCGGTGGCCCAGGTGCTCGCCTATGTCTACCGGCTGCGGCACTGGATTCCCGGCCGCGGCCCGATGCCGGCCGCTCCCTCTGACCTGCCGGTGCCGGCAGGGCTCGATCCGAAGGCAGGTGCCTGATGAGCACGACCACCGCCACGCGCGGCAATCCGATGGTGGTGCAGCTGGGCGGCCTGACGCTGCACCTGCCGCCGTGGCAGGCACTGGCGATGCCGATGGTCATCGTGCTGACGCTGGCGATGATGATCCTGCCGCTGCCGCCGATGCTGCTGGACCTGCTGTTCAGCTTCAACATCGCGCTGTCGGTGGTCGTGCTGCTGGTGGCCGCCTACACCGTCAAGCCGCTGGACTTCGCGGTGTTTCCGTCGGTGCTGCTGGTGACGACGCTGCTGCGTCTGTCGCTCAATGTGGCCTCGACGCGCGCGGTGCTGATCAATGGCCA
>NZ_CEXFHW010000231.1:0-5065 GCF_982640115.1 Quisquiliibacterium sp.
GTAGCCGAGATACTTGACGGCGTAGGGCGTGGTCCGCGGCAGGTCGATGTCGGTGGCGCGGGCGTCGATGTCGAGCTGCAGCACCCGCGCGAAGGGATTCACCCGCCCGGTGATCTCGACCCGGCCGGCGTTGTCCACCCGGCCGCGCAGTTCGAGATCGCCGGGCGTGTCGGGCGCCAGCGCCGAGATGCCGCCGTCCAGACCGGTGATGTTCGCCGAGTAGTTGGGCTTGATGAAGAAGTCGCTGAAGTCGACATTGCCGTTGGTGAAGGACACCCGGCCGATGCGCACCGGCAGCGCGGCGCGCGCAGCGGCATCCACGCTGCGAACCGGGTTGGCCATCGAAGGGTCAGGAGCCGCCTCGGCGGCCACCGGCGGCGGATCGGCGCGCAGCCCGGCGCGGGTGGCTGCGCCGGAAGCGGTGTTGGTGGTGGAAGCGGTGTTGGTGGTGGAAGCGGTGTTGGTGGCGGAGGCGGTGTTGGTGGCGGTGTTGGTGGTGGCGCTGCCCGCGCTGACCGGGCCGTCGTGCCTTGCCACCAGTTCACGCAGGTTGAGCCGGCCGTCGGGGCGCAGAATCAGCCGGACAAAGAAGTCGGCCAGCGCGACCTGACCGATCTCCACCTTCAAGGGTTCGGAGACCACCTCGGTGCCGGCCAGCGCCAGCGACTTCCAGCGGAAGAGCTCCTCGCCGCTGGCGCGGTCGAAGGCCTCGACATCGGTGAACGAGCCATCACCGGTCCAGCGCACCGTGGGGCTGCCGTCGCCGCGGACGGCCAGCGCGAGATCACCGCTGGCGGTGACCCGACCGGAGTTCAGCGCGAAGGTCACGAAGGGTGCCAGCAGCGGCTGGGCAGGCAGCAGGCTGAGTGCCCAGGCATCGACCCGCAGCTGTGCGGCGAGCGGCGACAGGCTCAGGCTGCCCTGCGTCTGCAGGCTGCCGTTGCGACCGACACCGGCCTTCAGTGCCAGCCGAGCGGCGCTGCCGGGAACACTGCTCGCGCCATCGAGCTGCAGGCCGAGCTGGCTGACGACCAGGTCGCCACCGGCCTGCTGCTCCTTGCCGGAGAGCCCGGCATGGCGCAGCGTGGCGCCCAGATCCGATACCGCCAGCTGGCCGAGCCGCCAGCGCCAGGGCTTCCCGGCGGGCGCCGATGCGGGAGCTGCGTCCCCACCTGGCGGGCGCAACGCCTCGACCAGATCGATGCGGCCGTCGGTCAGCCGCTGCATGAGGAGCTCGCCACCGTCGATGCCGAAGCGGCGCACGGCGACCGAGCGGGCCGTCAGGTCAAGGTCGAGGCCGGAGAGCGTGACCGCGGGCAGACGCACCAGATCCAGGGCGCCGCCGCGTTCGCGCATCGCCAGCGAGCGCAGCTCGGCCGACAGGCCGCTCAGGCGCAGCCGGGCCTCGCCACCCTCCTCGCGCAGCGAGACGGCAGTGCGCGCACCGAGGCGGCCGTCGACCGCATCGAGCCGCAGGTGGGGCTCGGCGAGCCACCACCAGCGCCTGAGCGACATGCCGGCGAGCTCGACCTGACCCTCCAGGCGCAGCGGGTGGGGCACGAGGCTGGCCCTGGCCTGGAGCGTCTCGCCGGAGTCGAGCCCCAGGCGCAGGGCGAGCGGTACCGGCTCGCCGGCCTGGTTGCCGATACGGCCGAGCGTCGCCTGCAGGTCCTTCACGCGCAGCGAAAGCGGGCGAGGCTGGAATCGCTGGTCGCGGAAGTCGATCGCGCCGGCGCGGATGTCGAGCGAGCCGACCGACCAGACCGGCGCGACGGCGGCCGACGGCGCAGCGACCGACGGGGCAGCGACCGACGGGGCAGCAGCGGCCGGCACCGCGGCCTTCGCCGTGCCGGCCCGCGCTGCCGTCGCCGGCATCGCATCGAGCACGGTCTGCAGGAAACGCGTCTGGCCTGCCCGTCGGTGCAGCGTGAGCGCGGGCGCATCGAGCACGACCTCGCCGACCTGGTAGCGGGCAGCGAACGGCTGCAGCGACAGACCGCCGATCCGCGCCGCCGGTAACGAGAGCAGGGGCGAACCGCCGGGTTCACGCAGCTCGATGCCGGTGAGTTCGGCCGTTGCGCTCACATCGAGCTCGGGCGCGCCTTGCGGCGGGCGCGAGAAGCTCAGGCTCGCCGTGCCGGCCAGGCGGGCCGATCGCACCTCCACCGGCAGACGCATCGGCAGGTACCGCAGCCAGGCCGTGAGCTCGAGCGGCGCCAGGCTGAGCTCGGCACGCGTGGGCAGTTGCGGATCGAAGGGCCGGGTGCTCGCGGAGAGCGCCATCTCGGCGCCATCCAGGCGCCACGATGCGCTCGGCGAGACCGGCTGGTCGCGGTCCTCGGCAAAGCCGGAGAGCCTGGGCAGGTCAAGGCGCAGGGCCTCGATCCGGTGTTCGCCGCCGAGCTGGCGGTCGCTGAACAGCACCTCGCCATCGCGCAGCGCGAGGCCGGACAGCAGGAAGCGTGGCGGCGGCTCGTCGGGCCGGGCGGGCCGGCTGTTCAGGCGACGCAGCACATCGTCCCAGTTGAGCGAGCCATCAGCTTGCCGCACCACCCGCAGACGCGGCTGCTCCAGGCGCAGCGCCTTGACCACCGGCGCGCGCCGGCCGAGCGAGGCCCAGGCGAGCTCGACCTCGGCGCGGGCCAGCGTGAAGGCCGGCGCGTCGGCGCCGCCGGCTTCGGCCACGCGCAGGTCGGTGACGGCGGCGCGCAGACCCGGGATGTCGATCTCGACATCGCCGAGGCTGACCGTGCGGCCGAGCGCCTCGCCAAGGAGCACCGGCAGATGCCGCCGGGCGAGCGCCGGACCGCCGACGTGGACCGCGGCGGCCACCGCAGCAAGCAGCAGCGCAAGCGCCAGCAGGGCGATCAGCCCGCGGCCGATCCAGACCCGGCCCGTGCTCAAACCCGACTGCGCGCCCCGCGCCTGCTCCGTCACTGCCGGCCTTTCACCCGATCAACCGCCCGATTGAACCACGAGCCGCCGAGGCGTCTCAATCCGCCTCGCCCTTGCGCAGGGCGAGGCGCGAGGCACGGCGATCGGCGCGACGATCGGGCCCATGCGCCCCCGCCTTGCGTGCGCGGGCCGCCACGACCAGCGGATTGCGTGGCTTGAAGCTGCCCGCGACCAGTTCGCGTTTGCGCTGACGCGAGGAATTCACGGCCGCGCTCCGCGGCCGCAGCCACCGGGTGCCCGCTCAGAGTACATAGCGGGCAAGGTCCTCGCGCTGCGCCACGCCGGCGAGGCGCTGCTCGACATAGGCGGCATCGATCACCAGGGTCTGGCCGCCGAGCCGGCTGGCGCCGAAGGAAACCTCCTCGAGCAGGCGCTCCATGACGGTGTGCAGCCGCCGTGCGCCGATGTTCTCGGTGGTCTCGTTGACCTGCGCCGCGATCTCGGCCAGTCGGCGCACACCCGAGACCGCGAAGTCGAGCCGCACCTGCTCGGCGGCGAGCAGCGCCTGGTACTGGCGGGTGAGGCAGTTGTCGGTACCGGTGAGGATGCGTTCGAAGTCTTCCACCGACAGCGAGTCGAGCTCGACCCGGATCGGCAGCCGGCCCTGGAGCTCGGGAATGAGGTCGGAGGGCTTGGCCAGGTGAAAGGCGCCCGAGGCGATGAACAGGATGTGGTCGGTGCGCACGATGCCGTGGCGGGTGGTGACCGAGGTGCCCTCGATCAGCGGCAGCAGATCGCGCTGCACGCCCTGGCGCGAGACATCCGGGCCCTGCAGCTCGGCGCGGGTGGCGATCTTGTCGATCTCGTCGATGAACACGATGCCGTCGTTCTCGACCGCGGCCAGGGCCTGAGCGCGGATTTCATCCTCGTCGACCAGACGCGCGGCCTCCTCGTCGGCCAGCAGCTTCATGGCCTCGGCAACCCGCACCCGGCGGGTCTTGCGCCGGCCGGCGCCGAGCTGGCCGATCATGCCCTGGATCTGACGGGCGAAGTCCTCCATGCCCGGCGGCGTGAGCATGCCCTCGGGCGCGGCGGGCGAACCGCCGGCCAGTTCGATCTCGATCTCGCGATCATCGAGCTCGCCTTCACGCAGCCGCTTGCGCAGCTTCTGGCGGGTGGCGGAATCGGGGGTCTCGCGGGCCGGCGTCTCGTCGGCGCCGAAGCCGAAGCCCGGTGCCGAGGGGCGCGGCCCGGGCAGCAGCACATCGAGCACCCGGTCTTCGGCGGCGTCGAGCGCGCGCTGGCCAAGACGGCGCTTGGCCTGCTCGCGCACCATCTTGATGGCCGCGTCCATCAGGTCGCGGATGATGGTGTCGACATCGCGTCCGACA
Organism: Quisquiliibacterium sp.; assembly: GCF_982640115.1. Taxonomy (NCBI): domain Bacteria; kingdom Pseudomonadati; phylum Pseudomonadota; class Betaproteobacteria; order Burkholderiales; family Burkholderiaceae; genus Quisquiliibacterium; species Quisquiliibacterium sp. The sequence continues at coordinate 4,287 of NZ_CEXFHW010000231.1, forward strand.
TAGCCCACCTCGGTGAACTTGGTCGCCTCCACCTTGATGAAGGGCGCGCCGGCGAGCCGCGCCAGCCGGCGCGCGATCTCGGTCTTGCCCACGCCGGTGGGCCCGATCATCAGGATGTTCTTGGGGGTGATCTCGTGGCGCAGCGGCTCGGGAACCTGCTGACGGCGCCAGCGGTTGCGCAGGGCCACGGCCACGGCGCGCTTGGCCCTGGGCTGGCCGACGATATGGCGATCGAGCTCGGAAACGATCTCCTCGGGGGTCATCTGCGTCATGGTCGCGCCCTCCTAGCCGAGGGTCTCGATGGTGTGCTGCTGGTTGGTGTAGATGCACAGGTCGCCGGCAATGGACAGCGCCTTGCGCACGATCGCCTCCGGGTCGAGCTCGGTGTTGTCGAGCAGCGCCCGCGCCGCGGCCTGGGCGTAGGCCCCGCCGGAGCCGATCGCCACCAGCCCGTCCTCGGGCTCGAGCACGTCGCCATTGCCGGTGACCACCAGCGAGTGCTGGGCGTCGGCCACCGCGAGCATCGCCTCGAGCCGGCGCAGGCCGCGGTCGGTACGCCAGTCGCGGGCCAGTTCGACCGCGGCACGCAGCAGATGGCCGCCGTGCTTGTCGAGCTTGGACTCGAAGCGCTCGAAAAGGGTGAAGGCATCGGCCGTGCCGCCGGCGAAACCGGCGAGGACCCGGTCGTGATGCAGCCTGCGCACCTTGCGCGCGCCATGCTTGATCACGATGTTGCCGAGGGTGACCTGGCCGTCGCCGCCAAGGGCGACCCGCGCGCC
>NZ_CEXFHW010000232.1:0-5048 GCF_982640115.1 Quisquiliibacterium sp.
GGCGACCCGACCCCGCGCAAGCCGCGCCTGGGGCTGGCCCTGGGCGGAGGCGCCGCGCGCGGCTTCGCGCATGTCGGGGTGATCGAGGTGCTGGAGCAGGCCGGCCTGCGCCCCGACCTGGTGGTGGGCACCAGTGCCGGCAGCGTCGTGGGTGCGCTCTATGCCAGCGGCATGAGTCCGCGCGCCCTGCGCGAGGCAGCCCTGGGTCTGGAAGAAGGCGCTCTTGGCGACTGGACTTTCAGCGCGCGCGGCGTGCTGCGGGGGCGCGCACTGCAGGACTCGATCAACCGCTGGGTGGGCTCGCGCCCGATCGAGCGGTTTGCCCTGCCGTATGCCGCGGTGATGACCGATCTGTATGACGGCTCGATGCGTCTGGCGCGCAGCGGCGATGCCGGCCTGGCCGTGCGCGCCTCGAGCGCCGTGCCGGGGGTGTTCGAGCCGGTGCGCATCGGCGATCGCGAGTATGTCGATGGCGGGCTGGTCAGCCCGGTGCCGGTGCGCGCCGCGCGCGCGCTCGGCGCCGAGGTGGTGATCGCGGTGGACATCTCGGCCAAGCCGCGGTTCCAGGACACCGACTCGCTGCCGAGGGTGCTGCTGCAGTCGGTGGCGATCATGTCGCAGCACCTTGCTGCTGCCGAGTTGCGCGAGGCCGACGCCGTGGTCACGCCGATGGTGGGTGACCGCGGCTCGGCAGATTTCTCCGACCGCCCCGGCGCGATGGCCCTGGGCGCGCAGGCCATGCGCGCCGCGCTGCCCGGTCTGCAGGCCCGCATCGCGCGCTGGCGGCCCTGAATCAGCCGCCCTGAATCCGCGATCCTGGCGGCTGCGCCAGAACGCCTCAGTGGCTGGGCGGCAGTCCGGTCTGGTGGTCGCCGCCGGGGAGCAGCGTGCCGGTGAGCGGCAGCATCATGCCGGCACCGGCCAGCCCGCCGCCGGCGACCGGTGCGCCGCGGACCGGTGCGCCACTGGCCGACGCGGCGGGGCTCGCCGCCGCGGCGTTGTCGGCGCCCGCGACCCAGCCCAGCCCGAGGCCATCGGCCAGCACCCGCCGGGCGCCGTTGAAGCGCATGCTCCAGTAGGACTCGCTCATCTGCTCGACCCGCACGCCACCGCCGCGCGAGGGCGCATGCACGAACTGGCCATTGCCGATGTAGATGCCGACATGCGAGAAAGTGCGGCGCAGCGTGTTGTAGAAGACCAGATCGCCCGGCCGCAGCTGTGCGGTGTCGATGGTCTCGCCGGCCCGGCTGATCTCCTCGGCGCGGCGGGGCAGCACCATGCCGGCGGCCTCGCGGAACACATGGCGCACCAGCCCGCTGCAATCAAGCCCGGTATCGGGGGAATTGCCGCCGAACTTGTAGTTGACCCCGAGCAGCGACAGCGCCCGCAGCACGAGCTCGGTGCCGCGATGGGGCTCCTGCGCGGTCTCGGCGCGCGCGGCCATGGCGGGCCACAAGGCGACGCTGGACAGCGTGAGGACCACCGCGGCTGCACGCAGCGCGGTTCGGAATCGGGATCCGGGCATGGCGGCAGGGTAAGGGCAAAGCCGGCGGGGTGTCAAAATCGGGCGGCACCCCCGTCAGGGCGCAGTAAGCGCCGGGCATCAGAATCCGGCCGCGAGGAGGCGACATGAACCTGAAGTCATTCCACCGGCGTTCCCTGGACGAACGCGAGGCATTCTGGGCCGAACAGGCCGCGCTCATCGACTGGCATACCCCCTTCGAGCGGGTGCTCGACGACAGCCGGCTGCCCTTCACCCGCTGGTTCGTGGGCGGCCAGACCAATCTTTGCCACAACGCCATCGACCGGCATCTGGCCACCCAGGCCGACAAGCCCGCCCTGATCTTCGTGTCCTCCGAGACCGGCGAGGAACGCATCTTCAGCTTTGCCGAACTGCATCGCGAGGTGCAGCGCATGGCCGCGATCATGGGCTCGCTCGGCGTGGGCCGTGGCGACCGGGTGCTCATCTACCTGCCGATGATCCCCGAGGCGGTGTTCGCCATGTATGCCTGCGCGCGCATCGGTGCCATCCACTCGGTGGTGTTCGGCGGCTTCGCCTCGCACAGCCTGGCCACCCGCATCGACGACGCCCAGCCGCGGCTGATCGTCAGCGCCGATGCCGGCTCGCGCGGCGGCAAGGTCGTGCCCTACAAGCCCTTGCTCGACGAGGCCCTCGGCCTGAGCAGCCACCAGCCCGCCGCAGTGCTCATGGTCGACCGGGGGCTGAGTGCCTTCAGCCGCGTGGCCGGCCGTGATCTCGACTATGCCCAGGAGCGTCAGCGCCACATCGATGCCCAGGTGCCGGTCACCTGGCTCGAGTCCAACGAGATCAGCTACACCCTCTACACCTCGGGCACCACCGGCAAGCCCAAGGGCGTGCAACGCGATGTCGGCGGCTACGCGGTGGCGCTCGCGGCCTCCATGAAGCACATCTTCTGCGGCCGGCCCGGCGAAACCTACTTCTCCTCCAGCGACATCGGCTGGGTGGTGGGCCATTCCTACATCGTCTACGGGCCGCTGCTGGCGGGCATGGCCACCATCCTCTACGAAGGCACGCCGTTGCGGCCTGATCCCGGCATCCTGTGGGAGCTGGTCGCGCGCTACCAGGTGTCGGTGATGTTCTCGGCGCCCACTGCCATCCGGGTGCTCAAGAAGCAGGATCCGGCCTGGCTCACCCGCCACGACACCCGCAGCCTGCGTGCGCTCTTCCTGGCCGGCGAGCCGCTGGACGAGCCCACCGCGCGCTGGATCGCCGAGGGCCTGGGCCGGCCGATCATCGACAACTACTGGCAGACCGAGACCGGCTGGCCGATCCTCACCGTGGCCCACGGCATCGAGCCAACCCCCACCCGATTCGGCAGCCCCGGCATGCCGATGTACGGCTTCGATGTCCGCCTGCTGCACGAGCAGACCGGCGAGGAAGTGGGCAACCACGAGAAGGGCGTGGTGGCGATCGTGCCGCCGCTGCCGCCGGGCTGCCTGCAGACGGTCTGGCGCGATGACGAGCGTTTCGTGAAGACCTATTTCTCGAGCATCCCCGGCCGGCAGGTCTATTCCACCTTCGACTGGGGCATCCGCGACGACGATGGCTACTACTTCATCCTCGGCCGCACCGACGATGTCATCAATGTCGCCGGCCACCGGCTGGGCACGCGTGAGATCGAGGAGTCGCTCTCGAGCCACGCCGCGGTGGCCGAATGCGCGGTGGTGGGCGTGGCCGACACGCTCAAGGGCCAGGTGGCCATGGCCTTTGCGGTGCTCAAGGACCCGGCGCTGGTCGCGCAGCCGGCCGACCGTCTGCGTCTGGAGGGTGAGCTCATGGCCACGGTCGACCGGCAGCTCGGCGCGGTGGCCCGGCCCTCGCGGGTGCACTTCGTGACGGTGCTGCCCAAGACCCGCTCCGGCAAGGTGCTGCGCCGCTCCATCCAGGCCTTGTGCGAGGGCCGCGACCCTGGCGATCTCACCACCATCGAGGACCCTGCCGCGCTGGAGCAGGTCCGGGCCGCGGTCAGTCCGGCATGAGCGCGGGCTCTTCCATCGCGGCCACCTGCTCGCGCAGTTCGAGCACCCGGTCCTGCCAGTAGCGGCCGGTGCCGAACCACGGGAAGGCCGCCGGGAACGCGGGATCGGCCCAGCGCCGCGCAATCCAGGCGCTGTAGTGCAGCAGGCGCAGGGTGCGCAGCGCCTCCAGCAGCAGCAGCTCGCGCCGGTCGAAGGGCTGGAAGGTCTCGTAGCCGGCCAGCACCTCGCGCAACTGCGCGGCCATGGCCGTGGCGTCGCCCGAGAGCAGCATCCAGAGGTCCTGCACCGCCGGGCCGTTGCGGGCGTCGTCCAGGTCCACAAAGTGCGGACCCTCGTCGGTCCACAGGATGTTGCCGGCGTGGCAGTCGCCGTGCAGGCGCAGCAGCGCCGGGCTGCCGGCCCGCTCGAAGGCCGCGCGGGCGCCGTCGATCGCACGATCGGCGATGCTGCGCCAGGCGGGCAGCAGCTCGTCGGGAATCCAGCCGCCCTCGAGCAGGGTCTGGCGCGAGGCCTCGCCCAGCAGCGCCACGCTCACGGTCTCGCGATGCGTGAAGCGGCTCACCGCACCCACCCGGTGGATGCGGCCGAGCAGGCGACCCAGCCAGCGCAGCACGGCCGGGTCATCGAGCTCGGGCGCGCGCCCGCCGCGCCGCGGATAGATCGCGAAGCGGAAATCGCCGTGCTGCAGCAGGGTGTCGCCGCCCAGCGCCAGCGGCGCGACCACCGGGAGTTCGTGTGCGGCCAGCTCGGCCGCGAAGGCGTGTTCCTCGCGGATCTGCGCGTCGCTCCAGCGGCCGGGGCGATAGAATTTGGCCACCATCGGCGGACCGTCATCCATCCAGAGCTGATACACCCGGTTCTCGTAGCTGTTCATCGCCAGCAGACGGCCGTCGGGGCGCAGACCCACGGCCTCGAGCGCGTCGAGCAGCCGCTCCGGGGTGAGCTGGCCGTAGGGGGTGGCGTCGGGCGCGCGTCCTGGGTCGTTCATGGCAACCATCATAGCCCTCGCCATCGGGCACCCCGCTGAGGCTGGAGATCTCCTGTCATGCAAGCATCCTCGTTCGGCTGGCTGCTCGACCTGATCCTGCTGCCGCTGGCCGGCCCGCTGCTGCTGGCGGTGCTCGGCCTGGTGCTGCTGGTGCGCAAGCGCCGCTCGGCCTCGGTGCTGCTGCTCGGCAGCGGCATCGGCCTGATCTGGCTGCTGTCATTGCCCTGGGTCTCCAACCGGCTCTGCGGTGCCCTCGAGAGCGAGTCCATGCCGCCGCTCACCGAGGCGCGGCTGCAATCGCTGATGACCGGCGGCAGACCGCCCGGCGCGGTGGTGGTGGTGGGCGCCGGTGCGCGCGCCGCGCCTGCGGAAGGGGCCGCGGGGCTGCAACCCGACGCGATCACGCTCGAGCGTCTCGCCCAGGCGGCCTGGGTGGTGCGGGTCTCGGGCCTGCGGCTGATGGCGGCGCCCGGTGCGCCGGCCGGCATCGCCACGCCCGATGCCCAGAGCCAGGCCATGGCGGCCAGCCTGGAGCGCG
>NZ_CEXFHW010000233.1:0-5024 GCF_982640115.1 Quisquiliibacterium sp.
GTCAGGCGCTCCGGCGCTGCGACCACGATCGCGATCAGCTTGCTGTCGCGGATGAACGGCAGGGCCGAGGGCAGGTTGTCGAAGATGATCGGCACCTGGCCGGCGACGGTATCGGCAAGCGCCGGGCCCGCGCCCCGGTAGGGGATGTGGGTCATGAACACCTTGGCCAGCGACTTGAAGAGCTCGGTCTGCAGGTGGCCGATGCCGCCGGTGCCCGAGCTGGCGTAGGAGTAACGCCCCGGATTGCGGCGCACGGTCTCCAGGAATCCCTTGAAGTCACGGGCCGGAAACGACGGGTGCACCGCGATCACATTGGGGGTGGCCGCGAGATTGGTGATCGGCGTGAAATCGCTGAGCGGGCTGTACGGGATCTTCGGGTTGATCGCCGGGTTGGCTGCGGTGGTCGACACCGTGGCCATGCCCAGCGTGTAGCCGTCGGGCGCCGAGCGGATCAGCTCCACCGCACCCACCACACCGCCGCCGCCGGCCTTGTTCTCGACCACGACCGCCTGGCCGAGGTTCTCGCGCAGCTTGTCGGCCACCACCCGGGCGACGATGTCGGTGGTGCCACCGGGTGCGAAGGGCACGATCAGCTTGACCGGTCGCGTGGGATAGGCCTGCTGGGCGCGGGCGACGGGCAGCATCGCCGCAGCCGATCCGGCCGCCAGGGATGCGACGAGTCGGCGGCGAAGGGGGCGCGTGGCGTTCATGGAGTCCTTTCGAGGGTGATGGCAGGCAGGGTTGGCCCGCGTCCGGTGCTGATCCGGTGGGGCCGGCAGGTCGCGCAGCATAGAATGGCGGACCGCCCGCAAAGCCTTTCATTTTACTGACATGTCGGGAAATACCTTCGGATTGCTCTTCACCGTGACCACCTTCGGGGAATCGCACGGCCCGGCCATCGGCTGCGTGATCGATGGCTGCCCCCCGGGGCTGGCCCTGTCCGAGGCCGACATCCAGCCCGACCTCGATCGCCGCCGTCCGGGCACGTCGCGCCATGTGACGCAGCGCCAGGAGGCCGATCGCGTCGAGATCCTGTCGGGCGTGTTCGAGGGACTGACCACCGGAACCCCGATCGGGCTGCTGATCCGCAATGAAGATGCCCGCAGCAAGGACTACGGCAACATCGCTGATACCTTCCGGCCCGGACACGCCGACTACACCTACACGCAGAAGTACGGTCTGCGCGACCATCGTGGCGGCGGCCGTTCCTCGGCGCGCCTGACTGCGCCGGTGGTGGCTGCCGGCGCGGTCGCCCGCAAGTGGCTCTCGCAGCGACACGGTGTCACGGTGCGTGGCTGCATGTCGCAACTCGGTCCGATCCCGGTGCCCTTCGAGAGCTGGGACGAGGTCGGTGCCAATCCCTTCTTCGCGCCCAGCGCCAGTGTGGTTCCGGCCCTCGAGGCCTACATGGACGAGCTGCGCCGGGCGGGCGATTCCTGCGGCGCGCGCATCGATGTCATTGCCGAGGGCCTGCCGGCCGGCTGGGGCGAGCCGCTCTTCGACCGCCTCGACGCCGATATCGCGCACGCGATGATGGGCATCAATGCCGTCAAGGGCGTGGAGATCGGCGCGGGCTTCGCCAGCGTGGCCCAGCGCGGCTCCGAGCATGGCGATGAACTCACCCCGACGGGCTTCGCGGCCAATCAGGCGGGCGGCGTGCTCGGCGGCATCTCCACCGGGCAGCCGCTGCGGGTGTCGATCGCCATCAAGCCCACCTCCAGCATCCGCACGCCGCGTCGCTCCATCGACCGCCAGGGGAATCCGCTCGAGGTTCAGACCCTCGGCCGTCACGATCCCTGCGTGGGCATCCGCGCCACGCCGATCGCCGAGGCGATGCTCGCGCTGGTGCTGATCGACCATGCCCTGCGTCATCGGGCGCAGAACGCCGATGTGCGGTCGGCCACGCCGGCCATCCCCGGGCAGATCGCCTGATCCGCGCGCCCTTGCGCACCGACCATCCCGCCCGATGACCGTCGAGGCTGCCTCGGGCACGCCCAGCGCCAGGCAGGTGGCGGCCCTGTTCTTCTCGGTCTTTGCGCTGGTGGGGTCGATGTCCCCCTACATGCCGCTCTACTTCGAAGCCTGGGGCCTGAGCATCGCGCAGATCAGCCTGCTGCTGGCGGTGCCCCAGCTCGTGCGGCTGGTGGCGCCGTCCTTCTGGGGGTGGTGTGCAGACCGCGCGCCTGATCGCGGACGCCTGCTGGTTCTCGCGTCGGCGGGCACGCTGGGCGCAAGCCTGCTGGTCGCCCTCGCGCAGGGCAGCGCCGGCTGGCTGATGCTCTGGCTGGCGATCTTCCACTTCTGCACCGCGGCGCATTCCCCGATCGGCGAGGCCATGGCCCTGCGCGTCACCGCGGGCGAGGCCGGCGCCTACGGCCGGGTACGGCAATGGGGTTCGATCGGCTTCATTCTGGCCGTGGCCGGGGTGGGGCCCATGCTCGATGCCAGTGGCGTGCGCTGGCTCACCCTGCCCATGGCGCTGCTCTCGTTGCTGCTGCTGGCGACCGCATGGAGGATCGCCGGCGTGACCGCGCAGGCCGGACGGCGCGCCGACTCGGGCGCATCGGTGCTGCCGATGCCCGGGGTGCTGGCCCGGCTGCGCGAGCCGCGGCTGGCGCTCTTCTTCGCGTCGTGCGCCCTGATGATGTTCGCCCATGCCGCGCTCTACGGCTTCTATTCGCTGCTCCTCGACCGGCAGGGCTACAGCAAGGCGGGCATCGGCCTCGTCTGGACCCTCGGCGTGCTGGCCGAGATCGTGCTCTTCCGATTGCAGCACCGGCTCTTCGGCCGTTACGGCGCGCTGCCCCTGCTGGCTTTCAGCATGGCGGTGGCTGCGGCGCGCTTCGCGCTGATCGGACTGGGTGATGGACACTGGCTGCTCGTGGTGCTGGTGCAGTTGATGCACGCCATCACCTTCGGGGTCCACCACAGCGCGTCGATGGCACTGCTGCATCGCTGGTTCGAGCCGGCGGCCCAGGGCAGGGCGCAGGCGCTCTATGCCACGCTCGGCTATGGCCTGGGCGGGGCGGCAGGGTCGGTCGCGGCCGGGGCGATCTGGACTGCGGCCGGACCGGGCTGGACCTTCGCGGTGGCCGGCCTTGCTGCTGCGCTCGGCGGCTTCGCGGTGCTGGCCTGTCAGCGACTCGATCGGCGCACAACCTGGCCGGTGCAGGGAGCGGGCGCGTGAGCCTCGCTGGCCGAATCCTCCGCGCCCTCGGACGCATCGGCACGCACGGGCGCATCGGCACGCACGGGCTTCCGGGTGTGTGTCGAGCCTTGCTGCCCGCGGCTTTCTGCGGCTTGACGGCCTGCGTTGCCCCGCCCGGGCTCTCGCCCGGACCTTCGCCGCTCGACCCGCGCACCGTGCTGCCGACCACGGCACGGGCGCCTGCGCCCGGTCAGGTCGGGGCTTCGCTCGACCTGGCCTGGGAGCGTCTGCGGGCCCGGGCATTGCCCGCGGACGAACCCGCCCTGGCTCGGATCGCCCGGACCGCAGGGCGTCTCGCCCGCGCTGCGCCGGCGGCCGATCCTGCCTGGGCGCAGGCCGAGCCGCAGGTCCTGATCGTGCCCGGCGATGAGCCCGATGCCTGGTGTCTGGCTCCGGCGCGATGTGCGCTCACCCTGAGCATGGCCCAGTTGCTGGCGCGGGACGATGCGCTGCTTGCGGCGGCGCTCGCCCACGAAATGGCCCATCTGATGCTCGACCATGCCCGCGAGCGTCTGGCGCAGGCCGGCGCACCGGTGCCGGCCGTGGGCGCCGCCCTGCTGCTCGAGGCCCCGCATCATCGGGTTCACGAACACGAAGTGCTCGGTCTCGCCGCCGAACTGATGGCCCGCGCCGGCTACGATCCGCGCGCCAGCGTGGGCTTTTTCGCCGCGCTCGCGCCGGTGTCTGGTGCAGGCGGCTCGGTGGGCTATGCCCGGCGTCATCCGCTCGAGGCCCAGTGGCCGGATGTCCTGCTGCGCCATGCCCGGCGGGTGCTGCCGCTGCTGCCCTGACACGGCGGCGCGAAGCAGGTCGCATGGCATAATCTCGGGTTCCGCACAACCCTGAAACGGCCCTCGCGGCCGGCCTGCCGATGTCGCTCGTTGCCCGCACGCTGTACGACAAGCTCTGGGATGACCATGTGGTCCATCGTGAAGACGATGGCACATGCCTGCTCTACATCGACCGGCACCTCGTGCACGAGGTGACCAGCCCGCAGGCCTTCGAGGGGCTGCGGGTGGCGGGTCGTGCGCCCTGGCGCACCGCCTCGGTGGTGGCCACCGCCGATCACAACACGCCCACCACCGGCTGGGAGCGGGGCATCGACGGCATCGAGGACCTCACCTCGCGCGAACAGGTGGTCACGCTCGATCGCAACATCCGCGAATTCGCCATCCCCACCTACTTCCCCTTCCTCGATCAGCGCCAGGGCATCGTCCATGTGATCGGGCCGGAGCAGGGTGCCACGCTGCCCGGCATGACCGTGGTCTGCGGCGATTCGCACACCAGCACCCATGGCGCGCTGGCCTGTCTCGCCTTCGGCATCGGCACCTCCGAGGTCGAGCATGTGCTGGCCACGCAGTGCCTCATGGCCCGCAAGATGAAGAACATGCTGGTCGAGATCGACGGGCCGCTGCCGCGGGGCGTCACCGCGAAGGATCTGGTGCTCGCCGTGATCGGGCGGATCGGCACTGCGGGCGGCACCGGCTATGCCATCGAGTTCGGCGGCAGCGCCATGAGGTCCCTGTCGATCGAAGGCCGCATGACGGTGTGCAACATGGCCATCGAGGCGGGCGCGCGTTCGGGCATGGTAGCCGTCGACGACACCACCATCGCCTATCTGAAGGGCCGCCCGCTGGCGCCCACCGGCGATGACTGGGTCAAGGCCGAAGCCCACTGGCGCACCCTGCGCTCCGATCCCGGCGCGCGCTTCGACCTGGTGGTGCGCATGAACGCCGCCGAGATCGCCCCGCAGGTCACCTGGGGCACTTCGCCCGAGATGGTGGTCGCGGTCGATGCGCGGGTTCCCGATCCCGAC
>NZ_CEXFHW010000234.1:0-4986 GCF_982640115.1 Quisquiliibacterium sp.
GCTGCAGGACGCTGTATCGTTTTACGCCACGCGCGATACCGACCCGGCGCGCTGGTACCCGACTTTGGGTAACGTGGTAGACAAGTTCAACGATCTGCCCGCGGCCTACCGCGGCAACGTCAACCAGCTGCCGCCCTTCGGCCAGCAGCTCGGCCAGCCATCGCGGCTGAGTGCACAGGACGTACAGGACCTGGTTGCCTTCCTGCGCACGTTGACGGACGGCTTCGTGCCGTAGCCATGCAGGTTGATTCAGCGCGCGTGCTGCAGCAACGCCATCGGCTGCGACTGCGTGTGCATGGCGATCTTCCGGTAAGTCGTGGCCACATGGGCGCGCGCGGCGGCGATCATTAAGCCCAGCCAATCAGCCGCCTTCGGGGGCGCCTGCCTTGGCAAAGCATCTCCGCCAAGCGGGCCTGCGTGCGGGCCAAGCGCAAGTGTCTTCGAGTAGCGTCTGGACGGGTGGGCGCCCCAGCAATCTTCGGGCGTTCCGCAGCGATCTCGTTGCCGGCCTGTCCATGCCGCGCCAGCAAGATCGGTTGCTTCAGCTACCTGTCGAGGCCTGCACTTCGGAAGGTCTGGGGCCGGTACGCCAATGCCGCGTCTTGATTCTTGCGAGCAAGGACGACAGTCATGCGCGCGGCTCCATGGAACCATCCTCCTCAGTCGACTCGATGGGCCGCCAGGAAGCAGCCCGTCGCCACCGTCAGCTGTTGGCCGAAAGACGCCCTCACGACAGAGTACCTTAACAGTCCACCCGCTGAGAAAAACGCTCAGGCCTCCGGTATGAACCTGTATGAAATCACCGCATACAGGCATCGAGGCACAAGCCCATGGCCACACCGCTTCTGCAACACCACGGTCTGAAAGCGCTCGCGACGTGCGCACCGTTGGCGAGGGGTCGCCCTATTTGAAGATCGTGAGAAAGATCTTGTACTGGGCCAAAGACGTTGAGGTCTACGAAGAAGCCTGCTTGATCCGGAAGGCGCTGTAGGAGCACCCCGGGCAGGCCCCGAACAACTTTGAAACTGTTCGAAGGGCCCGGATCCCGTTCGCAACAATCTCGGCTGAGACGGAGGGATTCTCCCGGACCGGGGCTTGCAAGCCCCGGTCTTTCTCATCCCTCGCGCACAGGCCGCAGGGCCTGTGCTCGTCCCCGCCAAACAACAACGCCCGCTTTCGCGGGCGCAGTTGTTTGGCGGAGACGGAGGGATTCGAACCCTCGATGCAGGTTTTGGCCCGCATGCTCCCTTAGCAGGGGAGTGCCTTCGACCTCTCGGCCACGTCTCCTGGCTTCAAGTGCAGAACTGCTCTCGATGCCGGCTCGGGGCGGATTCTACCCCAAAGCCGGCCGACGGCCCTCAGGCCTGCTCCAGGCCGAAGGCCTTGTGCAGGGCGCGGACCGCGAGTTCCATGTACTTGTCCTCGATGACCACCGAGATCTTGATCTCGCTGGTGCTGATCATCTGGATGTTGATGCCCTCCTCGGAGAGGGTGCGGAACATCAGGCTGGCGATGCCCACATGGGAGCGCATGCCGATGCCCACCACCGAGACCTTGGCGATCTTGGGGTCGCCCTGGATGGCGCCGGCCTGGATACCGCTCTTGACCTTGCCCTCGAGGACCTCGATGGCCTTCTGGTACTCGTTGCGGTGCACCGTGAAGGAGAAGTCGGTCAGGCCCTGGTTGCCGGTGTTCTGGATGATCATGTCGACGTCGATGTTGGCGTCGGCAACAGGCCCGAGGATCTGATACGCGATGCCCGGACGATCGGGCACATTGAGCACCGTGATCTTCGCCTCGTCGCGGTTGAAGGCGATACCGGAGATGACGGCCTGTTCCATGCTCTTGTCTTCCTCGAAGGTGATCAGCGTACCCGAGACCGCCTCTTCGGCCAGGGGGATGTCGGGCGGGGTGAGGCTGGAGAGCACCCGGGTCTTGACCTTGTACTTGCCGGCGAACTCCACCGAGCGGATCTGCAGCACCTTGGAACCGAGGCTGGCCATCTCGAGCATCTCCTCGAAGGTGATGCCAGGCAGGCGGCGTGCCTCGGGCACGATGCGCGGGTCGGTGGTGTAGACGCCATCGACATCGGTGTAGATCAGGCACTCCTCGGCGCGCAGGGCCGCGGCCACCGCGACCGCGGAGGTATCCGAGCCGCCGCGGCCCAGCGTGGTGATGTTGCCCCCGGCATCAACCCCCTGGAAGCCGGTGATCACCACCACCTTGCCAGCGGCGAGATCGGCACGCACCCGGGAGTCGTCGATGGATTCGATGCGCGCCTTGGTGTACGCGTCGTCGGTGCGGACGGGCACCTGCCAGCCGGCATAACTCACCGCGTCTACGCCCTGAGCCTTGAGCGCCATGGCAAGCAGCCCCACCGAAACCTGCTCGCCGGTGGCCGCGATCATGTCGAGCTCACGGCCGTCAGGCTGGGGCTGAATCTCCTTGGCCAGGGCGATCAGGCGGTTGGTCTCGCCCGACATGGCCGAGGGCACCACCACCATCTGGTGGCCGGCGGCATGCCACTTGGCAACCCGACGCGCGACATTCCGGATGCGCTCGGTGGAGCCCATCGATGTGCCGCCGTATTTGTGAACGATGAGGGCCATGGCTTGAATTCTGCTGGCTGGGCAAAGCCCTCGATTATACCGGATGCCCCTCCGGCGGCGGTTCCGCGCACAGCGCATGGCGCGGGTCGCCAGGCGGCGCTTCCCAGCGCAGCAGCACCCCGCCGTGGTGTGCCGCAAGCTCATTGACGGTGCCCGGCGTGGGTGTCTCGTGGCCGACTGGCACGGCCGACGCAGCGGCGCGGGGATGGTGATCACCGAGACCGGCCACCGACAGCAGTCGCCCGTTCAGGAACACCCCGGGCAGCGCCGCACGCAGCCAGACCGGCACGCCCATCGCCTGATGCCAGTGCTTGAGGCTGCGTGACATGCCACCGGGCCGCAGGCGCAGCCGGGCAGATGCAGCCACCGCCTGCACCTGGATAGCCTGCCCATGCAGGGCCTCGGCGGGGATTGCCGCTGCGCTCCGGGAAGGGCTCACCCGCAGGCAGCCATCGGGCAGCGCGATGAACGCCTCCCCCTGCCAGACCGCCTGCATCGGCCAGGGCAAATGCTGCGGCAGGCTCGTCCGCGGCTCGGCCCACAACCAGTCCCGCAAGCGGCGCAAGGTGACCTCGGCGAGCGCCACCTCGCCGCTGGCGGCATGCGCCTGGATGAGTTGACGCTGCGCCTCGCTCAGCACCGACAGCGGAGGCGGTGCCTGGCCGATGGCCTCGAGCCAGCCACGCAGCGCCAGGCGTTGCCGGGCCGGCGAGAGCGCGCGCCAGGGCCCGCGGTGCAAGCCGCCCCCGACGCTCGCGGCCAGCAGTCGGCGCAGGGCAACCGGCACTTCGGCGGAAACCAGCGCGGCGCGGGCCGCCGCCAGATCAGCGTCGGCGATCTCGTCGAGCACCTGCCGCGCCTCGGCAAGATGCCCGGCCGCCCGCAGCAGGTTGGCCGGCGCGCCGGGCACGGCCTGCGACAACGCGGGCATGACCTCGAGTCGGACCCGATTGCGGGCATGGTGAAGGTTGGCATTGCTCGGGTCTTCCACCCACTGCAGGACGTGGCGCTGCGCATAGTCGGCCACTTGCGCCCGGGTGAGCCCGAGCAGCGGGCGCAACAGCAGCGGCGCGCCCGCCTCATCGGACAGCGGCCGCCGCGCCGGCATGCCCGCCAGGCCGCGCACGCCGGCGCCGCGGGCAAGCCGCAGCAGCACGGTCTCGGCCTGGTCATCGGCGTGGTGGGCGGTGAGTACGGCCTGCGCGCCCGACTGCACCGCCTGCGCGGCAAGTACGCGGTAGCGTTCCCGTCGCGCCCAGGCCTCCAGCCCCTGGCCCTGAACCTGCGCCGGCGGCAGCGACACCACGGCGCACGGCACACCGAGCAGTGCGGCCTGCGCCACGCAATGCTGCGGCCAGGCATCCCCTGCCGCCTGCAGACCGTGACGCACATGAACGGCGAGCACCGCCCGGGGCCCGGCCACCCGGACAAGCGCATGCAGCAGCACCGTGGAATCGAGGCCGCCGCTGAAGGCCAGCAGCCAGCGCGCGGAACCGGGGGCGCCCGAGGATGGAACCGCGCCCGTCTCGGGGACGGCGCTCAGGCATTGCGCAACTGCTGCCAGCACCGGGCAGTGGTGCCGGCCGCGCGGCGCGGGATCAGCGCTCGTCGCTGATCTCCTTGAACTTGCCATAGGCAAGCACCCGCGCGCGACGCTGGCGCAGCAGCTCGGCGGGCTTGATGTCCTGGAACTGGCGCAGCGCGTCGGCCAGGGCGCGGCGCAACATCTGTGCCATCTGGGCGGGATCGCGATGCGCGCCACCCACCGGCTCGTTGACGATGCGGTCGATCAGGCCAAGGGCCTTGAGACGGTGCGCGGTGATGCCCAGGATCTCGGCGGCCTCGGGCGCCTTGGCCGCGCTCTTCCAGAGAATGGCCGCACCGCCCTCGGGAGAGATCACCGAGTAGACCGAGTACTGCAGCATGAGCACGCAGTCGCCCACCGCGATGGCGAGCGCGCCGCCCGAGCCGCCCTCGCCGATGACGGTGGTGATGATCGGCACCCGCAGCGCCGCCATCTCGATGAGGTTGCGGCCGATGGCCTCGGACTGGCCGCGCTCCTCGGCGCCGATGCCGGGGAAGGCGCCGGGCGTGTCCACGAAGGTGAACACCGGCATGCCGAATTTCTCGGCCAGCTTCATCAGGCGCAGCGCCTTGCGATAGCCCTCAGGGCGCGGCATGCCGAAGTTGCGATAGCCGCGCTCCTTGGTGTCGCGACCCTTCTGATGGCCGATCACCATGATCGGCTGACCATTGAAGCGGGCCATGCCACCCACGATGGCCGGATCATCGGCGAAGTGGCGGTCACCGTGCAGCTCATGCCAGTCGGTGAACAGCGCGGCGATGTAGTCGAGCGTGTAGGGCCGCTGCGGATGCC
>NZ_CEXFHW010000235.1:0-4979 GCF_982640115.1 Quisquiliibacterium sp.
CGCTCACCCAGGCCTTCACCGCCGGCGAGCCGAGCGCGCCGGCGCGGGCCCGCGCCGGCCTGGCGGTGTTCTTCGGCATGCTGCGCGCCGATCCGCGCAAGGCCCGGGTGCTGCTCTTCGAGGTGCTGGGCGTGAGCCCTGAACTCGACCGCCAGCATCAGCAGGCCGCGCAGGTGTTCCTGCGCTTCGTGATCGAGGCCTTCCGGCCGGTGATGGGTCAGCGCCTGCCCGAGCAGGCCAGCGAGTCGATGGTCTTCACCGGCCTGGTGGGCGCGGTGTTCCATGTGGCCATCCGCTGGCACCTCGGCGGCTATCACATGCCGGTCAGCCGGGTGGTGGAGAGCTGCCTGGTGCTGTTCGGGGCGCTGTCGCGGGAGGGGTGAGCGCGATGAAGGCGCGGTTCACCGCTTCGACCACCGAATCCCAGATGCCGGGCTCGGCCAGCAGGGGGAGTTCCCTGCGCAGCAGCCCGGAAAGCGTGCCCCCGCCGGATCGCACCGAGCGGATGATCCGGTCGATCTGCATGTCGGGCATCTCGATGATCGTCTTGATGGCAGCGCGTGCCTGGGCATGGCTGCGCAGCAGCAAGGACTCGCCACGCATGTCCTCGCGGATGGTGCGTTCCACCGCATCGGCCAGATAGACCACATGGGGGGTGAGGTCCGGGTAGCGCCAGGCCGGTTGGGCAATCGCAGCGCCCCAGAACTCGATATTCGATCGGACACCATCCGGATAAACGGTCTGCGTGGCACCGAACGCATGGAGCCCGGCAATCGCGCTCATCAGCGGGCGCGAGAGTGCGTCCAGGATGCGATCGTAGGCCCGTCGCTCCGCGGCGTTGCGGGTCATGAGCGATGAAACCGGCAGGATCAGCGGCTCTGGCACCGCGCCATCCCGCCGCAGCAGATCGTTGATCAGGAATCGATGCACGCGTCCGTTGCCGTCGGCCAGCGGGTGG
Source organism: Quisquiliibacterium sp. (assembly GCF_982640115.1). Taxonomy (NCBI): domain Bacteria; kingdom Pseudomonadati; phylum Pseudomonadota; class Betaproteobacteria; order Burkholderiales; family Burkholderiaceae; genus Quisquiliibacterium; species Quisquiliibacterium sp. The sequence goes on from NZ_CEXFHW010000235.1 coordinate 959, forward strand.
ATGTAGACGAATCCGAAAGACCCTGCGGCGCATCGCATCATCGGCGCCTGGCCCTGAGTCCTGTCCAGGAACGCCGCCAGCCCGGCGAGCATGCCGGGCATCTCGGCGGCGGGGGGGGCGAGGTAGTGGATCACCTCCTGGTACCGGATCACCTCACCCACAAACACCGGCGACTCGCGGACGCCCAGCTTCGGCAGGCTGTGCCGGGGGCCGAGGATCGCGGATTGCAGCTGCGCAAGCGACGCGTCATCCAGCGGTACAGGGCCCTGTCCGGTGCGTCGGGCGAGCACATCGGCGAAGCGCTGGATTCGATCGGTCTGATCCGCCTCGCCCTCGATCGCGAAGCTCGAGCGGCTTTCGCGCAGCGTCATCCAGACGGCCGAGCGCATGAGCAGGTCCTCGCCGAATTCCTGCTCCAGCTCGGCGAGCAGCGCAGGGATGTCCAGGCTTGCCGCACGATCGAAAGCGCGCGTGCGGCGGATCATCGGGCAGAAGGCGGGCGTTCCCGGGAGGTTGTCGCGCACCCGCCAGCGGCGATGCGGCACCGCCCGATCCGGTGATGCGGTGACCAGTTTGCTCGGGTCGAGGGCATCGACATACCCGCCGGATGGGGCCGCGGTGATCGGCAGTCGGTCGCCGGTCAGCCACTCGAAAAGAAAGCCGGCGCGCCGGGCATATTGGCCGCCGGGCTCGGCGTCGATCCAGGCAGTGAGTTCCCCGGGATCGATGCATCCGAAGAGCCGAGCCAGCAGCTCGAGGTGCGGCACCTCATGCTTGAGATGGAAGGTCAGATGTCCGCGCAGGTCTGGCGCCGGCCGCATCGCGGGCACGAAAGTTTCGCTCGCCATGCCGTCGACCATCCCGGTGGTGCGGCGACCGCCGATGCGGCTGGTCACGGCCAGAGGTGCAACCAGTTCGATACCGTGGCGGGCGGCAAGCCAGGCACCGCCGATGAGGGCCTCGTCTTTCATCGCGGCATGGTGCCCGAAAACGCGAATCGATGCGCAATAGTGCGCATGAACTCATCATTTCAAAAAAATATACGCATATCTGGCGGTCCAGGGGTCTACCGATCCCCAGGACAATGCTCAGACCTTCACCGGCGGCTGCGTCTGGCTGCGCGTGGCGGTGAACTCGGCATCGGGCATGGCCAGCATCCGGCGGTAGGCTTCGGCGGGGTAGTGCATGTGCGGGCGCGCCGGGTCGATCGGCGGCTGCGCCACCGCGCCGCCCTCGCCGGCATAGGCGGCGGGCTTCCGGTAGCGGGCGAGCTCCTCGGGGCTGATGCCGGCGAGCCCCACCACCTCGGGGTCGATCCAGGCACCCGCGTCGATCGGTTCGTGCGAGGTGGAAATTTCCAGCGTGAGGAGCTCGGGCCCGGCGAAGTAGATCGACAGGCAGAAGCCGTGGTCGATCGGCCCGATCACATTCACGCCGCGCGAGCGGATGCGATCACGCAGGGCGAGCAGGTCCTCGGGACTGTCGACATTGAGCGCCAGGTGCTGCAGGGTGCCCGGCGCACTCGGGTTGCCGGCGGTACCCGAGTGGCTCACCCCGAGCACCGGCGCGATGCCGGCGATCTGCGGCGACTGCACGAAGGCGATCGAGCAGTGGTCGTTGAGCCTCAGAAAGCCGTGCCATGCGCCCTTCACGCCGTGCATCCAGTAGAGCGCCACCAGCTCCATGCCGAGCACATCGGTGAAGAAGTCGATCTGCTGCTTGATGTCGGCGGTGCACAGGGCAAGGTGATGCACGCCGTTGGGTCGCGGGCTGGCGGCCGGGTCAGGGTGGCGGGGGCTGGTGGGCTGGCTCATGCGGCACTCCGGGGGGTGTCGGTCAGGGCGTCGTGGCGGTACAGGGCGTCGGTCACCTGGTTGCGGGCGCGGGCCACGGCCCGATTGCGCAGCCAGGCCTTGATGCCCGAGAGGTGGAAGACCGTGGCATTGCGCCGCGAGCCGGCCTGGATGCGGCTGGTGCGCGGCCGGCGGATGTCGGCATAGCGGGTGAGTGCCGCGGCCGGATCGCCCTCGGCCAGACCGCGGGCGGCATGGCGCGCGAGCACGGCCGCATCCTCGATGGCCATGGCCGCGCCCTGGGCCATGAAGGGCAGGGTGGGGTGGCAGGCATCGCCCATCAGCGTGATGCGGCCGCGGCCCCACTGCGGCAGCGGCGGCCGATCGAAGAGCGCCCACTTGTAGCAGGCCTGCGGGTCCATGGCCGCAATCAGCGTCTGCAGGCTCTCATGCCAGCCGGCGAAGTCCCGGCGCAGCTCGGCATGGTCGCCGCGTTCGGTCCACGACTCGAGCTCCCAGCCCTGCTTCTCGACCACGCACACGCAGTTGACCAGTTCGCCGCCGCGCACGAAGTAGTGCACGAAGTGCCGGCCCGGCCCCCACCACACCGTGGACATCGGTCGCACCAGCCCGGCGGGCAGGCTGGCCGCGGGCACCAGCGCGCGCCAGGCGACATGGCCGGTGAAGCGCGGCGCTTCCTCGCCGAAGAGGTGGCTGCGCACCACGGAGTGGATGCCGTCGGCGCCCACCAGCAGGGCGCCCTCATGGCTGGCGTTGCCGGCATGCACCCGCACGCCGTTGGCGTGTTCCTCGATGCCCGTCACGCGCGCGCCGGTGTGCAGGGTGATGCGCGGGTGTTCGGCCGCGGCCTGCGCCAGCACGCGGATGAGATCGGCGCGATGGATGTGGTAGTACGGAAAGCCGTAGCGCTCGCGCACCGTGTCGCCCAGCGGGTTGGACGCGATCAGGTGGCCGCGGCGCCAGTGCCGCATCTCGGTGCCCTCGGGCAGGAAGCCGGCCGCGCGCAGCGGCTCGGCCAGGCCGAGGTGATGCAGCACCCGCGTGCAGTTGGGGCTGAGCTGGATGCCCGCGCCGATCTCGCCAAAGCCGGCCGACTGCTCGAGCACCGTCACCGTCAGGCCCTGCTGCGCCAGGCACAGCGCGGCGCTGAGGCCGCCGATGCCGCCACCGACGACGAGCGCGGTGCTCATGCCGGCAGCAGCGCCATCGAGCGCACCTCGCCGAACTCGCGGCGCAGCTTGTGCCAGCTCAGCCCGCCATCGCGGCTGCGAAAGAGCTGACCGAGATTGGTCACGGTGAACACCAGCATCGGGTCGGCCGGGTGCGAGACCACGCACCAGGGGGTGCTGTTGATCTCGCCGGGCAGGCCCGCGTCCTGCCAGCTGGCGCCGCGATCGAGCGAACGCAGCAGGCGGCCGGTGGAGCCGGGCGGCCCGTTGCCGTTGGTGAGAAAGAGGGTCTGGTCGCCATCGGCGCGGGCCACGATGCTGCGGGTGTACTGCCAGGGCGCCTCCAGCGCCTGGAAGGCCCAGGTCTCGCCTTCGTCATGGCTGCGGTGCAGGCCCTTGTTGGTGGCCGCAAAGAGCGTGCGACGGGCGCCGTCGCGCACCACCGCGATGCCGTGGATGTCGCCCGAGAGCAGGCCCTGGTCCAGGCGCTGCCAGCTTGCGCCGCCATCGCGGCTGCGGTGCACGGCGTCGATCTCCACCCCGGCCCAGAGGGTCTGGGCATCGTCCGGGTCGAAGATCACCTGGGTGACGCGCGGCTTGCCCACGAAGACGCACTCGCGGGCGAGCGTGGCGGGCAGGGCGCGCCAGCTCGCGCCGTCATCGTCGGAGCGCCACAGCCCTGCCGGGTGGGTGCCGGCCACGATCACCTCGGGCCGTTGCGGGTGCCGGGCCAGCGCCCAGGTGCACTGGGTATCGAAGGGCGAGGGCAGGTGGGTCCAGGTGCGGCTGGACTCCTGCCAGCGGTACACCCCGGAGTCAGTCCCGGCGAGCAGTTCACCGGGCCGGGCCGCGTGGCTGGCCAGCGCCCAGACCCGCGACTCCAGGTACAGGCCCGACTCGGTGTAGGGCCGCTCCCAGGTCTCGCCGAGGTCGCGGCTGAACCAGACCGAGGTGCCGGCGGTGCCCACGCTCAGGGTGAAGTCGGTCATGTCAGCGTCGCTCAGATGCTCAGGTCGAGCAGGTTGTAGTCCTTCAGCG
>NZ_CEXFHW010000236.1:0-4871 GCF_982640115.1 Quisquiliibacterium sp.
GGCAATCCGTTCTGGGTGTCGAGCCCGACGCTGGCGCACTTCAAGAAGCTGCTGTTCGACACCGAATACCCGTCGTGGCTGATGAACACGATGCTGGTGTCGGTGATCGCCACGCTGGTGTCGCTGTTCGCCGCGGTGCTGGCCGCCTACGCGATCGAGCGGCTGCGCTTCAAGGGCTCGCGCGCGGTCGGCCTGGGGATCTTCCTCGCCTACCTGATCCCGCCGTCGATCCTGTTCATCCCGCTGGCGCTCGTGCTGCAGAACCTCGGGCTGTTCAACACGCGCTGGGCGCTGGTGTTCACCTACCCGACCTTCCTGATCCCGTTCTGCACCTGGCTGCTGATGGGCTACTTCCGCTCGATCCCGTACGAGCTCGAGGAGTGCGCGCTGATCGACGGCGCCACCCGCTGGGAGATCCTGATCAAGATCATCCTGCCGCTGGCGGTCCCCGGCCTGATTTCAGCCGGCATCTTCGCCTTCACCCTGTCCTGGAACGAGTTCATCTACGCACTCACCTTCGTGTCCGACTCCGAGATCAAGACCGTGCCCGTGGCGGTGGTCACCGAGCTGGTCGAGGGCGATGTCTATCACTGGGGGCCGCTGATGGCCGGCGCGCTGCTTGGCTCGCTGCCGGTCGCGGTGTTCTATTCCTTCTTCGTCGAGTACTACGTCTCCGGGATGACCGGCGCCGTCAAGGAGTGAGATCGGCATGAACGATGCGCCCGTGGTGCTGTTCGAGGAGCGCCCCACCGTTGGCGGCCGCCGCCTGGGTGTGGTCACCCTCAATCGCCCCCGTCAGCTCAACGCGATCACGCTCGAGATGTGCGAGCGCATGCTGGCCACCCTGCGCACCTGGGCCTCCGACGAGGGCATTGCGCTAGTGATGCTGCAGGGCGCGGGCGATCGCGGCTTTTCGGCGGGGGGCGATGTCGCCGAGGTGGTTCGGCAGGTGCGTGCCGGGGGCGAGCGCCGTTTCGTGTATGGCGATGCCTTCTTCGCCGTGGAGTACCAGCTCGACCTGCTGCTGCACACCTACCCCAAGCCGCTGCTGTCATGGTCGCACGGGGTGTGCATGGGCGGTGGCATGGGGCTGGTGGCCGGCGCCAGCCATCGCGTGATCAGCGAGGGCTCGCGGGTGGCCATGCCCGAAATCCACATCGGCCTGTTTCCGGATGTGGGCGGCGGGTACTTTCTCAACCGGGTGCCGGGCGGCATCGGTCGTGTGATGGCGCTCACCGGCCTCACCCTGAACGAGGCCGACACCCTGTTCGCCGGCCTGGCCGACTACTTCATCGCGCAGGAATTCCGGGATGCCGTGGTCGAGGAGATCCTGGCCCATGCCTGGACCGGAGACCGACGCGCCGATGCGGCCGCCCTGTCGCATCTGCTGATGGCCCACCACCGTCGCTGCAAGGCGGGTTTGCCCCTGAACCACCTCGCGCAGTATTTCGACGCCTTGCGTTTCATCGCCATGCAGCCCACCCTCACCGGGGTGCGCGACGCGCTCGCGGCCGCAGCCGCCGACGACCCCTGGTTCACCGCGCCGGCACGCAGCCTTGCCGAGGGCAGCGCGATGGCGGCCTGGGTCACCGATGAATACCTGCGCCGGGCCCGCCACTGCTCGCTGGCCGAGGTGCTTGCGCTCGATCTGGTGCTGGCCCGGCAGTTCCAGCGCCGGCATGACTTCCCCGAGGGCGTGCGTGCCCTGCTGATCGACAAGGACCGCAAGCCGCGTTGGGCGCATGCCGATCTGGCGGCGGTGCCGATCGACGAGGTCGAGGCCCACTTCCGCTGAACCGCCGGCGCACCGGCGCTTGAAATCGCCGGTGGCGCCCCAATGTGCCCGGCGGAACGGCCGTGCTGACGGCTGCCTGCCGGCATCGTGCCGGCGTTTGCCTGTTCAACCCACCATGGATGCCATGAAGGAAACCCTGGGATTCCAGACCGAGGTGCGTCAGCTGCTGCAGCTGATGATCCACTCACTCTACAGCCATCGCGAGATCTTCCTGCGCGAGCTGATCTCCAATGCCTCCGATGCCTGCGACAAGCTGCGCTTCGAGGCGATCGACCAGCCCGCCCTGGTGGCCGATGACCCGGAACTCGCGATCAGCCTCGAGTACGACCGTGAGGCCCGCACGATCACCATCGCCGACAACGGTATCGGCATGTCCCGCCAGGAGGCGATCGACCACCTCGGCACGATCGCCCGCTCAGGCACCCGCGAGTTCTTCGGCAAGCTCTCCGGGGATCAGGCCCGTGACGCCCAGCTGATCGGTCAGTTCGGCGTGGGCTTCTACTCGGCCTTCATCGTCGCCGACCGGGTGACGGTGCTCACACGCCGTGCCGGACTGGGCGCGGCGGAGGGGGTGCGCTGGGAGTCCGATGGCACCGGCGAATTCAGCATCGAACCGGTGGAACTGACCCGTCGCGGCACCGAGGTCATCCTCCATCTGCGGCCCGATCCCGAGGGTGGCGACGCCGAGTCGGCGTTCTCGGCACTGCTCTCGTCCTGGGAGCTTCGCAGCATCGTGCGCAAGTACTCCGACCATGTCGCACTGCCGATCCGCATGCGCCGCGAGGCATGGGACAAGGACAAGGCGGCCTACGAGACCCTCGACGAATGGGAGACGGTGAATCAGGCCAGCGCGCTGTGGGCGCGCCCCAAGAGCGAGATCGATGACGAGCAGTACAGGTCCTTCTACCGGCATCTTTCGCCCGGGGATGACGAGCCGCTCGCCTGGACCCACAACCGGGTCGAGGGTCGCAGCGAATACACGCAGCTGCTCTACCTGCCTGGCAAGGCACCCTTCGATCTCTTCGATCGTCAGCAGCGTCGCGGCCTGAAGCTCTATGTGCGCCGGGTCTTCATCATGGACGAGGCGGGCGACCTGCTGCCTGCCTATCTGCGCTTCGTGCGCGGGGTGGTCGATTCCGCCGACCTGCCGCTCAATGTCTCGCGCGAACTGCTGCAGGAAAGCCGCGATGTGCGGGCCATCCGCGAAGGCTGCACACGCCGTGTGCTGAGCATGCTCGAAGACCTCGCCGCCAACCAGCCCGAGCGCTACGCGCAGTTCTGGCGTGAATTCGGACAGGTGCTCAAGGAGGGCATCGGCGAGGATGTCGGGCAGCAGGAGCGGCTCTCTGCCCTGCTGCGTTTCGCGTCCACGAAGAACGACGGCGACGATCAGGATGTGTCGCTTGCCGACTATGTCGGCCGCATCAAGGAAGGCCAGAAGTCGATCTACTACGTCACCGGCGAGACGCCGGCCGCGGCGCGCAACAGCCCGCACCTCGAGGTCTTCCGCAAGAAGGGCATCGAGGTGCTGCTGCTCACCGACCGGGTCGATGAGTGGATGCTCTCCTTCCTGCAGGCCTGGCAGGACAAGCCCCTGGTCTCGGTCTCGCGGGGCGGGCTCGATCTCGGCGAGCTGGCCGACGAGGCCGAAAAGAAGCAGGCCGAGGAAGCGGCCGACGCCTTCAAGCCCCTGGTCGAGCGGCTGCGTGCCAGCCTTGGCGAGCGGGTCAAGGAGGTTCGGATCACCTCGCGCCTGACCGACTCGCCCTGCTGCCTGGTGTCCGACGAAGGCGAGATGAGCGGTCACCTCGAGCGGCTGCTGCGTCAGGCCGGGCAGAAGGCGCCGCCACGGCGTCCGATCCTGGAGATCAATCCCGAGCACGGCCTGCTGCGGCGACTGTCGCCCGAGGACCCGGCGTTCGACGACTGGGCGGGTCTGCTCTTCGACCAGGCCCTGCTGGCCGAAGGCGGACAGCTCGATGATCCTGCCGGCTTCGTGCGCCGCCTCAACAGCATGCTGCTGGCGGACCGCGCGGCGTGAGCGGTGCGGGCCGGCATCGCCCGGTCTCGGTCCCCATCACCCTCTCGGAGAGCGAGGGGGTGCGTTGCCTGCACTTCGGCACGCCCTGGGTGCAGGGCGCCATGCTGGTCGGGCATCCTCAGGTGCTGGTGCTCGAGTACATCCAGCGCATGATGGCCTGGCTGCTGTTCCTGCATCCGCCGGCCGACATCCTGCAACTCGGTCTCGGCGCCGGCTCGCTCACCCGGCTGGCCCATCGGCGCCTGCGCCGCTCCCGGGTGACGGTGATCGAGGCAAGCCGGGATGTCATCGATGTCTGCCACGCCTGTTTCGCGCTGCCGCCGGAAGACGAGCGGCTGCGGCTGCGCTGTGACGATGCCGCGCGGTTTGTTGCGCGCCGTGATGTCTGCGGTCGCTTCGGTGTGATCCAGGTCGATCTCTATGACGCCGAGGCGCGCGGTCCGACCTGCGACAGCCTCGCCTTCTACGAGGACTGCCGGCGGGCGCTGGCCGATCCGGGGGTGTGCGTGGTCAATCTCTTCGGTCGCCACGCCTCCTACCGGCGCAACCTCGCCCGGCTGGCCAGTGCCTTCGACGGCCGCACCCTGGCACTGCCGGCCGGGGCTGCCGGCAACATCGTGGTGCTCGCCTTCAAGGGGCCGACCCTGTCCGTGCCGTGGACCGCGCTCGAGGCGCGTGCAGCCGTCCTCGGTGTGCATTTCGGCTGGCCCGCCGGGCAGTGGGTGAACGCGATCCGCGCGGTTCGTCCCGGCCAGCACTGCATGATCTGAGCGGTAGATCGGAACGATCGCCCCGGGGAACACGACCTTGACGCCCGGTCTTGGCGTGCGACGCCGAACTGCCGCTCGCGGTGATCCGGCCGCCGCCCATCCATGGCATCCGAGGGCTGGCGGCGAGGGCCTGTTACCCTCCCAAGGTCATCCGCCTTCGCGTCGGTCGAGGCCGTCGCTGCCGCCATGTCCGCCCTCCCAAGACCAGAAGGCACGCCCTTGAGCGCATCGGGATTCACAGAACGCCGCCGCCAGGAGCGCCGCC
>NZ_CEXFHW010000237.1:0-4847 GCF_982640115.1 Quisquiliibacterium sp.
TCAAGGATTACAACCGCGATCGCGAAGGCTCGATGCTCGACTTCATCGAGGCCTTCACCCGCCGCTTCCCGGGCTGTGTCGACGAGTACGAAACGCTGCTCACCGACAACCGCATCTGGAAGCAGCGGCTGGTCGGCATCGGTGTCGTCGATCCCGATCGCGCCAAGGCCCTGGGCTTCACGGGCCCCATGCTGCGCGGCTCGGGCGTGGCCTGGGATCTTCGCAAGACCCAGCCCTACGAGGTCTACGACCTGCTCGACTTCGACATTCCCGTCGGGCGCAACGGCGACTGCTACGACCGCTATCTGGTGCGCGTGGCCGAGATGCGCCAGAGCAACCGCATCATCCAGCAGTGCATCGAGTGGTTGCGCAACCACCCCGGGCCGGTGATCACCGACAGCCACAAGGTCGCGCCGCCGTCGCGCGTGGGCATGAAGAGCAACATGGAGGAGCTGATCCACCACTTCAAGCTCTTCACCGAGGGCTTCCACGTGCCGGCCGGCGAGTGCTATGCCGGCGTCGAGCACCCGAAGGGCGAATTCGGCATCTACCTCGTCTCCGACGGCGCCAACAAGCCCTACCGGCTGAAGATCCGCGCCCCCGGATTCGCGCACCTGCAGGGTCTCGACGAGATGTCGCGTGGTCACATGATCGCCGACGTGGTCACGATCATCGGCACCCAGGACATCGTGTTCGGCGAGATCGATCGCTGAGCATCCCAAGGGCGAGTTCGGCATCTACCTGGTGTCCGACGGCGCCAACAAGCCCTACCGCCTGAAGATCCGCGCCCCCGGCTATGCCCACCTGCAGGGCCTCGACGAGATGTCGCGCGGCCACATGATCGCCGATGTGGTCACCATCATCGGCACGCAGGACATCGTGTTCGGCGAGATCGACCGCTGAGACCCCCACCCGCGCTGGAACCCGAGATGAGTGCCGTCCCCCAAGCCGCGAAACTGCTTTCCGAGGCGTCGTACGCCCGGATCGACCGCGAGGTCGCGAAGTTCCCGCCTGACCAGAAGCAGTCGGCGGTGATGGCGGCGCTGGCCATCGCCCAGAAGGAGGTCGGCTGGGTGTCCGAGGCGGTGGTCGAGGATGTCGCCCGCGTCCTGGGCATGCCGCCGATCGCGGTCTGGGAAGTGGCCACCTTCTACAACATGTACGACACCCGGCCGGTGGGTCGTTTCAAGCTGGCGGTGTGCACCTGCCTGCCCTGCGCGCTGCGCGATGGCGCCAAGGCTGGCGAGTACCTCAAGACTAAGCTCGGCATCGACTACAACGAGACCACGCCCGACGGCCTGTTCACGCTCAAGGAGAGTGAATGCCAGGGCGCCTGCGGCGACGCGCCGGTCATGCTGGTCAACAACCAGCGCATGTGCAGCTTCATGAGCGCCGATCGCATCGACGCCCTGATCGACGAACTCAAAGGCAAGGCCTGAGGCAGTCATGGGAGCCCAAGACTTTCGCGCCGATCTCACCCGCGTGCAGGCCATGGAAACCTGCTTCCACGGCCGGCACATCAATCCGCAGATCTTCGCGGGCCTGAACTCGCCCGATGCCTGGCGGCTGGCCGACTACCAGTCACGCGACGGCTACCAGGCGCTGCGCCGGATCATCAGCGAAGGCATCACCCCCGAGCAGGTGATCGCCGAGCTCAAGGCCGGCTCGCTGCGCGGACGCGGCGGCGCGGGTTTTCCCACCGGCCTGAAGTGGAGCTTCATGCCGCGTCAGTTTCCGGGTCAGAAGTACCTGGTCTGCAACTCCGACGAGGGTGAGCCCGGCACCTTCAAGGACCGTGACATCCTGCGGTACAACCCGCACATCGTCATCGAGGGCATGATCATCGCGGCCTACGCGATGGGTATCCCGGTGGGCTACAACTACATCCACGGCGAGATCTTCGAGGTCTACGAGCGCTTCGAGCAGGCCCTCGACGAAGCCCGTGCCGCCGGTCTGCTCGGTGATCGCATCCTCGGCTCCGACTTCTCCTTCCAGCTGCATGCCTTCCACGGCTACGGTGCCTACATCTGCGGCGAAGAGACCGCGCTGCTCGAGTCCCTCGAGGGCAAGAAGGGCCAGCCGCGCTTCAAGCCGCCGTTCCCGGCGAGCTTCGGCCTGTATGGCAAGCCCACCACCATCAACAACACCGAGACCTTCGCGGCGGTGCCCTGGATCATTCGCAACGGCGGGGCGCAGTACCTCGCCGCGGGCAAGCCCAACAACGGCGGCACCAAGGTCTTCTCGGTGTCGGGTGATGTGAATCGGCCGGGCAACTACGAGATTCCGCTCGGTACCCCGTTTGCCAAGCTGCTCGAACTGGCCGGTGGCGTTCGTGCCGGGCGTCAGCTCAAGATGGTGATCCCGGGCGGCTCCTCGATGCCGGTGCTGCCGGCCGACATCATGATGGCCACCGACATGGACTACGACTCCATCGCCAAGGCCGGCAGCATGCTCGGCTCGGGCGCGGTCATCGTGATGGACGACTCGCGCTGCGCGGTGAAGTCGCTGCTGCGCCTGTCCTACTTCTACTACGAGGAAAGCTGCGGCCAGTGCACGCCGTGCCGTGAGGGCACCGGCTGGCTCTACCGCATGGTCAATCGCATCGAGCACGGTGAGGGCCGCCGCGAGGACCTCGACCGGCTCAACCAGGTGGCCGACAACATCCAGGGCCGCACCATCTGCGCGCTGGGCGATGCCGCAGCCATGCCGGTGCGGGCCTTCCTCAAGCACTACTGGGACGAGTTCGCGTACCACATCGAGCACAAGACCTGCATGGTCCCTGCCTACACCTGATGCACGCGAACTTCACGGACACCGATCGGGCGCGCGAACGCAATGCTTGAACTCGAAATCGACGGCAAGAAGGTCGAAGTGGCCGAAGGCAGCATGGTCATGCATGCCGCCAACCAGCTCGGCATCTATGTGCCGCACTTCTGCTACCACAAGAAGCTCTCCATCGCGGCCAACTGCCGCATGTGCCTGGTCGATGTCGAGAAGGCGCCCAAGCCGATGCCGGCCTGCGCCACGCCCGTCACCAACGGCATGAAGGTCTGGACCGCCTCCGATAAGGCGATCAAGGCCCAGAAGGGGGTGATGGAGTTCCTGCTCATCAACCACCCGCTCGACTGCCCGATCTGCGACCAGGGCGGCGAATGCCAGCTGCAGGACCTCGCCGTGGGCTACGGCGGTTCCTCCTCGCGCTACGAGGAAGCCAAGCGGGTGGTCTTCCACAAGCCGCTCGGCCCGCTGGTGTCGGCCGAGGAGATGAGCCGCTGCATCCACTGCACCCGCTGCGTGCGCTTCGGCCAGGAGATCGCCGGCGTCATGGAGCTGGGCATGGCCGGCCGCGGCGAGCACTCCGAGATCATGAGCTTCGTCGGCCGCTCGGTCGACTCCGAGCTCTCGGGCAACATGATCGATGTCTGCCCGGTGGGTGCGCTCACCAGCAAGCCCTTCCGCTACAGCGCCCGTACCTGGGAGCTGGTGCGCCGCCGTTCGGTGTCGCCCCATGACTCGCTCGGCGCCAACCTGGTGGTCCAGGTGAAGGCCAACCGCGTGATGCGGGTGGTGCCCTTCGAGAACGATGCCGTCAACGAGTGCTGGATCGCCGATCGTGACCGTTTCTCGTATGAAGGCCTGAACGCGTCAGATCGTCTGCCGCGGCCGCAGATCAAGCAGGACGGCCGCTGGCATGAGGTCGACTGGCCCACGGCGCTCGACTATGCCGCGCATGCCCTGGCCGACATCCGCCGGACCGCCGGCGGCAAGGCCATCGGCGCGCTGGCCGCGCCCGGCTCCACGCTGGAAGAGCTCGCGCTGCTCGCGCAGCTGGCCCGCGGCCTGGGTTCCGAGAACATCGATCACCGTCTGCGTCAGCGTGACTTCGCGCTCGATGCCAGCGCGGCCGGCGTGCCCTGGCTGGGCATGCCGGTGGCCGAGGTGGGCAACCTCCAGTCCCTGCTGCTCGTCGGCTCCTTCCTGCGCAAGGATCACCCGCTGCTGGCGGCGCGGGTGCGCGCTGCGGTGCGCCGCGGCGCCCGCGTGTCGGTGGTGCATGCCGTGGCCGAAGACCTGCTCATGCCGGTGGCGGCACACGCCACCGTGGCGCCCAGCCGCTGGGTGCGTACCCTGGCGGGTGTGCTGGTGGCGCTGCTGCGCGCGCGCGCCCAGCCGGTGCCCGGCCCGCTGGCCGGCATCGAACCCGATGCCGCCGAGCAGGCCATCGCCACGGCCTTCGACACGGGCGAGCGCAAGGCGCTGTGGCTGGGCAATGCCGCGGTCCAGTGCGATCGCTACGCGGCCATCGCGCGCCTGGGACATGCCATCGCCGAACTCACCGGCGCGAGCCTGGGCGTGATCGGCGAGGCCGCCAACAGCGTGGGCGGGCATCTCGCCGGCGCGCTGCCCGGCCCGGGCGGTCTCAATGCCCGCGAGATGGTGCAGCAGCCGCTCTCTGCCTATGTGCTGCTCGGCCTCGAGCCGGGGCTCGACCACGGCATGCCGCAGGTGGCCACTGCGGCGCTGGGCGCGGCCCGCACCGTGATCGCGCTCACCGCCTTTGATTCCCCCGAGCTGCGTGCCGTGGCCGACTGCCTGCTGCCCGTCACGCCCTTCACCGAGACCGCCGGCACCTTCGTCAACACCCAGGGCATGGTCCAGTCCTTCAACGGCGTGGTGCGTCCGCTCGGCGAGGCCCGCCCGGCCTGGAAGGTGCTGCGGGTGCTGGGCAATCTGCTCGATATTCCGGGCTTCGATGCCGACACCCCCGAGCAGGTGCGCGACAGGGTTCTGGCCCGCCCCGTGGCCGAGCGCCTGTCCAATGCCGCCCCGGCGGATCTCGCCACCCT
>NZ_CEXFHW010000238.1:0-4745 GCF_982640115.1 Quisquiliibacterium sp.
TTCGCTCAGCGACCAGGAGATCGCCGATCTCGCCGCCTACTACGCCGGCAAGTGAGGAGCCCCGTCATGATCGCCACCCCCATGTTCTCCCGCGGCCTGCTGGCCTGCGCCCTCCTGCTGCCGGTCGGTGCCGCGCTGGCTGCCAACCCCGAACTCGGTCGCCAGAAGGCCGAGCAGGTCTGCGCGTCCTGCCACGGCAAGGATGGCAACACCCCGATCGATCCCTCGTATCCGAAGCTGGCCGGACAGCACAAGGATTTTCTCGAGCGGGCCCTGCTCGACTACCGCAGCGAGGCGCGCAAGAACGCCATCATGGTCGGTCAGGCCAAGCAGCTCTCTCGCGAGGATGTCCGCAACCTTGCGGCGTACTACAGCTCGCTGCCGGGCGGGCTCTCGGTCCGCCGCTGATCGCATCCGGTCGGGCGGATGCCCGGCCGCGGCCCGGCCCGACCGGGCCGGTCTTCTGCCGATCGGGTGATGGCGGGCTCTCCGATCAGAGCAGGCCCTCGAAGAGCAGGCAGGGCACCCGGTCTCCGGGTTGCACATCGCCCTGCTCGTGGCCCAGCACCATGATGGCGTTGGCCTCCGACATCGATCTCAGCACGCCCGATCCCTGACTGCCGGTGGTGCGCACCGCCAGCTCACCGCCGGCGCCCACGCTCACCCGGGCGCGCTGGTATTCGGTGCGGCCGGGGCGCTTGCGCAGCCGCTCCTGGGCGTGCGCCAGCACTGGCAGCGGGTCTTCGGCCGTGGCGCCCATCATGCGCAGCAGGGCTGGCCGGGCGAAGAACAGGAAGGTGATCATCACCGCCACCGGATTGCCGGGGAGCCCGAAGTAGCGCGCGCTGCCGATCCGGCCATAGGCGAGCGGCCGGCCCGGGCGCATGGCGATCGTCCAGAAGGCCACCTCGCCCAGACGCGCCATGATGTCGCGGGTAAAGTCGGCTTCGCCCACTGACACGCCGCCCGAGGAGATCACCGCGTCGGCGCAGCCGGCCGCCTGCGCGATGGCGGCCTCGAGGTGCGCCGGATCGTCGCGCACCACGCCCAGGTCGATCACCTCCACGCCCAGGCGCGTGAGCATGCCGTACAGGGTATAGCGGTTGCTGTCGTAGACCTGCCCGGGGCCGAGCGCTTCGCCGAGGCTGGCGATCTCGTCACCGGTGGACAGGCAGGCGACCCGCAGGCGACGGCGTACCGGAGCCTCGGCGATGCCGAGCGAGGCGATCAGGCCGAGGTCTGCCGCGCCGAGGATGCGTCCGGCAAGCAGGGCGGCACGCCCGCGGGCGAGGTCTTCGCCGGCGAGCCGACGGTTCTGTCCGCGCTGCTGGCCCTGTGGCACGACAACCGCTTCACCTTCGGCGCTCAGCGCTTCCTGCAGCACCACGGTGTCGGCGCCGACCGGCATGACTGCGCCCGTCATGATGCGAACCGCTTCACCGGCGCCCACCGCGTGCGCGCAGGGCTTGCCGGCATAGGCCGCGCCGATCACCCGCAGCCGGGTCGGGGCATCGGCCGCGAGATCGGCATGGCGCATGGCGTAGCCATCCATGGCCGAGTTGTCGTGGGCCGGCACATCGATCGGCGAGGCGATGTCGTGCGCCAGGACCCGGCCCAGACAGTCGCGGATCGGCAGGCGCTCGACCGCCTGCACCGGGTCGAGGGTTCGGGCGATCAGTGCGCAGGCGTCGGCCACCGGCAGCGCGGCCGGGTTGTAGGCAGGCAGTTCGGCAATCGCCTGGGCGAGGCTGGCGGGCGTATCGATGCGGCTTCGGGTCATTCCAGGGCCTGCAGGTCGGCAAGGGTGTTGATGTTGCGGAAGGCCTCCTCGTCGGGGAAGTCGACCACGGCGGCTGGCAGCGGGCGGTACCAGGCATCGATGCGTCGCCCGCCCTGGGCAAGGTAGCCGGCCAGTCCATCATGCAGGCACGTGGCGGCAAGCAGGAACACCGGTTGATCGCGGCCCGCGCTGCGGGCCACCGCCACCGCCGTGCGCTGCGCCCGGGCCGCAACGGCCAGCCGTGCGACCAGATCGTCGGGCATGAATGGCGAGTCGCAGGGCACCATGATCACCCAGGGTGTGCGCGCCGCTGCCATGCCGCCGAGCAGGCCGGCCAGCGGCCCGGCGAAGTCAGGCAGGGCATCGGCCACCACCTCGGCGCCGAAGCCGCGATAGGTTTCGGCGTGGCGGTTGGCATTGATGAGCAGCTCACCCACCTGCGGGCGCAGCCGCTCGATCGCATGCTGCGCGAGCGGGCGGCCCCGGAAGGGCATCAGTCCCTTGTCGGTGCCCTGACCGTCAGCACTCATGCGTCGGCCCAGGCCGCCGGCGAGCACGAGTCCGGTGATCTGTGCCGGTGCAATCCCGGCGTCTGCGGCGCCCTTGGCGGCCGCGGCGCCGGGCGGGACGGCGGAGGGGGCGGGATCGTGCTTCATGCCGGGGCCGCGGGTTTGAGGCGGTCGAAACGCTGCGCGCCGGTGAACAGCAGGTAGTGACGGCCCTGGCAGCGACCGATCAGGGTCAGGCCGAGATCCTCGGCCAGCGTATGCCCCATGCGCGTGAGGCCCGAGCGCGACACCAGGAAGGGCACGCCGATCTGGGCGCACTTGATCACCATCTCGGAGGTGAGCCGCCCGGTGGTGTAGAAGATCTTGTCGGTGCCGGCGATGTCCTCCAGCCACATCCAGCCGGCAATTGCATCCACCGCATTGTGCCGGCCGACATCTTCCACATAGCGCAGGATCCGGCCCGCCTCACCGGGCGTGTTCGTGCACAGCGCGCACCCGTGCACCGCGCCTGCCTGCTTGTAGATGCTGTCGTGGCGTCGGGCCTCGTCGAGCACGCGCATCAGCGTGGCTTCGCTCAGGCGGGCCTCGGCGGGCAGGGCGGGTGGGGCGAGCGACTCGAGCAGATCGCCGAAGAGCGTGCCCTGACCGCAGCCGCTGGTGACGGTGCGACGGGCCAGCGAGGTGGCGGCGGCCTCGTCGGACCACAGCGGCACGCCGCGATCGGCCAGACTGCGGCTGGTGACAGCCACCGCCGAAACCGACCAGTCGACCTGGATCGCGGCCACCTCTGACACCGAGCCGAGCAGTCGCTGGTTGCGCAGGTAGCCGAGGGCGAGCTCCTCGGGAGCGGCGCCGAGGGTCATCAGCGTGACCACCTCGCGGCGGTCGAGGTAGAGCGTGAGCGGGTGTTCGTCGGCGATCTCGACGGCGCGGACATGGCCATGCTCGTCCTGGGCCGACACCGTCACGGTGGCCGGTCGGGGGCACCGGCTGAGCGTGGGGCGCGTCATGCGCCGCTAGCCGCCGATGTAGGACATCTCGATCTTGCGCAGCGCGGCGGTCTGCGCGGAGCGGATCTCGGAGTAGCGGTCGTCGCGGCCCAGCCAGACATGCGCGATGGCGCGGGCGATCTGCGCGTCGTCGTGGCCGCCGCGCAGGAGCGCGCGCAGATCGTGGCCACGCTCGGCGAACAGGCAGGTGTAGAGCCGGCCTTCGGTGGACAGGCGGGCACGGGTGCAGCCGCCGCAGAAGGGGCGGGTGACCGAGGAGATGACGCCGATCTCGCCCTGGCCGTCCTGATAGGTCCAGCGCTCGGCGACTTCGCCCTGATAGTTGGCCTCGAGGCTGCGCAGCGGGTGGACGGCGTGGATGCGTTCGACCACCTCGGCGCTGGGCACCACATCGTCCATCTGCCAGCCGTTGGAGGCGCCCACATCCATGAACTCGATGAAGCGAAGGATGTGACCCGAGCCGCGGAAATGACGGGCCATGGGGACGATCTGCGTGTCGTTGACGCCGCGCTTGACCACCATGTTGACCTTGACCGGCGCCAGTCCGGCGTCGCGGGCGGCGTCGATGCCCTGGAGCACATCGGCCACCGGGAAGTCGACATCGTTCATCTGCCGGAACACCGCATCATCAATGGCATCGAGGCTGACGGTGACCCGTTGCAGACCCGCATCGCGCAGCGCCCGGGCCTTGCGGGCGAGCAGCGAGCCGTTGGTGGTCAGGGTGAGATCCAGAGGCTGACCCTCGCGGGTCTGCAGGCGTGCGAGCTTCTCGATGAGACGCTCGAGGTGACGCCGCAGCAGCGGCTCGCCGCCGGTCAGGCGGATCTTCTCGACCCCATGATCGATGAAGACGCGCACCAGGCGTTCGATCTCTTCGAAGCTGAGCAGCGAGCTCTGGGGCAGGAAGGCGTAGTCGGTGCCGAAGACCGACTTCGGCATGCAGTAGGTGCAGCGGAAGTTGCAGCGGTCGGTGACCGAGATCCGCAGGTCATGCAGGCGGCGGCCGAGGCGGTCCTGCGGAGGACCCGAGGGAATCTCGCCTGCGGCGGGCACATGCGGCGGAAGGCGCTGGTAGCGCTCGTCGGCGATGGAGATGATGCGTTCGGTCATGATGGCCCGATCATCTTAGCAACCCGCCGCGCGATGACCCGCATTGGCCGCCAGGGTTGCGGGCGGCATCCGGCTTGCCGGCGGCCAGAGGCCTGCCGGCAAGCGGTGCGGGCAATCAGGCGTCGGGCGGCGGATTGCGGGTCTCGACGAGTTGCAGCGGCTCCGAGGCCACCGGTGCGCGCGGCTTGCGGATCCGCGCGGGGCGAGGCGCAGCGGGCGCCTCGGGCTCGGTTTCGACCGCTCGGGCACGGGTCTCGACCAGCTGCAGGCCCGCGCCTGCCACGAGGCTCGCCAGGGACGGGGCGGGCGGCGCAGGCTCGGCCGCGGCCACGGGAG
>NZ_CEXFHW010000239.1:0-4710 GCF_982640115.1 Quisquiliibacterium sp.
AGCGCGCTGCCGATCGGAAAGCCGATCAGCACGATGTCGCTGCCCTCCGGGGGCATCGCGCCGGCGAGCCGCAGGCCGCGCACACTGATCTCCGGCGGGTTGACCCACTCCAGCACCGCGAGGTCGCTCTCGCGCCGGGTGGCCACCACCCGCACCTCGATCACCCGGTGGCCTTCGGCGGTGGCCACTGCCACCGCGAGCACTTCGCGGGTGCTCGGGTCGAGCGACTGCACGACATGGGCGCAGGTGACGAACAGGCCGCTGCCGATCGCGAAGCAGCTGCCGGCGAAGCGGAAGGGTGGCTTCTGGATGCGCGAGTACACCCCCACCGCGAAGACCGAGGGTTTGCTGGCGGCGACCACCGAGGGCACATCGCCCAGGCCCGGGCCCTGGGCGCGGGTCACACCGGCGAGCGGGGCGCCGGCCAGCGCGCCCAGCGCAGCCAGTGCGCGGCGGCGTTGCCGACCGGCGTGCACGGCGCTCACCGCAGCGATCCGGCCGCGGCATCGGCCAGCCACAGCGCGCGCATCGGCGCGGCCGCCTTCGGATCGAAGGGATGGCGGTCGAAGGGATAGAGCGCCCGAATCCGCTGCACATAGGCCAGGGTCTCGGGGTAGGGCGGCACGCCACGGTGACGGTCCACCGCGCCCTCGCCGGCGTTGTAGCCGGCGAGCGCCAGCACCACGTCGCCGCGGAAGTAGGAGAGCAGCCAGCGCAGGTAGCTCATGCCGCCGCGCAGGTTTTCCAGCGGGTCGAGGGCATCACGCACGGCGAAGCGCTCGGCGGTCTCGGGCACGAGCTGCATCAGGCCCTGCGCTTGCCGCATCGAGCGGGCCTGGGGATCGAAGTTGGATTCGGCGCGGACGAGGGCGAGCACCAGTCGCGGATCGAGCCGGAACTCGGCGGCCAGCCTGAGCGCCGGGCCGATCAGGGGTCGCCACGCGGCGCCGGGCGTGCCGGCGGTGGTCGGCAGGCTCTGGGCTGACGGACTCGGATTGACCGCGCTCGGGCTTGGCAGGGGGGTGACCGCCAGGCTGCCCGGGGCGCCGGCCGGGCCTGCCGGCGGGGGTGACGGTCGGTCCGGGGCGGGGGGGATCTGCGCCGTGAGGCAGGCAGGCAGTCGCGGCTCGACGGCGGTGATCGCATCGGCCAGACGCCCGCCGAGATCGCTGCCCAGTTCGGCGGCGCGACGGAACAGGCCGTGGGCGAGCGCATCATCGCGGGTCACACCGCGGCCGTTGGCATACAACCAGCCCAGCCGCAGCAGCCCGTCGGCCGAGCCCGAGCGGGCGGCGCGGCAGTAGGCCTCGTGCGCGGCGCTCAGGTCCCGGTTCACGCCCTCGGCATGCTCCCAGCGCACGCCCTGATCGACGAGTTGCCGTGGGCTGATCTCAGGGGCTCCGGTGGCGGCCTGTGCGGCCGTGCCCAGCACTGCGCTGAACAGAATGACGGACACGGCCGATCGACCGTCATCCGCCCGCAGGCGAATCATTCGGCGCGACATGGTGAGGGTGTGATCAGGCAAAGTTCGTCGTGGAGCGCGGGATACTATCGACCGGTGGGCCGGGGGCGAGGAACAATGTCTCCCGGATTGCCGCTTCACCGCTTGCGCCCGCTCAACGGGGCGTCTGAACAACCGGGTTTTCCTTCGCCTCATGTCTTCCCGCCCCCACCCTGACCCCGCAGCATGGCTCGCCGCCGTCCCGGCGCAGCACTGGCTCGTCACCGGCGCGGCCGGCTTCATCGGCTCCAACCTCGTCGAGACGCTGCTGCGCGCCGGTCATCGCGTCACCGGCCTTGACAACTTCGCCACCGGCCACCGCCGCAACCTCGAGGAGGTGCGCGAACAGGTCGGCGCCAGTGCCTGGGCGCGCTGGCGCTTCATCGAGGGCGACATCGGCGATGCCGCGGCCTGCCGCGAGGCGACGCAGGGGGTAGACCAGGTGCTGCATCAGGCAGCCCTCGGGTCGGTGCCGCGCTCCATCGCCCAGCCGATGCGCTCCTTCGAGGCCAATGTCACCGGCTTCGTGCAGATGCTCACCGCCGCGCGCGATGCCGGCGTGCGCCGCTTCGTGTACGCCTCCTCGAGCTCGGTCTACGGCGATCACCCCGATCTGCCCAAGGTGGAAGACCGTGTCGGCCGGCCGCTGTCACCGTATGCCGCCACCAAGGCGGCCAATGAGCTCTTCGCCGATGTCTGGGCGCGCACCTACGGCATGACCTGCGTGGGTCTGCGCTACTTCAATGTGTTCGGCCCGCGCCAGGACCCCGACGGCCCCTATGCGGCCGTGATACCCCTGTGGGTGTCGGCCATGCTGCGCGGCGAGCCCTGTGTGATCAACGGCGACGGCCAGACCAGCCGCGACTTCTGTTACGTGGCCAATGCCGTGCAGGCCAACCTGCGTGCGGCGCTGGCGGCCGGGCCGATGCCGGCGCACACCGTGCTCAACGTGGCGGTCGGCGAGCGCACCTCGCTGGTCGAGCTCTTCGAGGCCCTTCGCGACGCCCTGCAACGGCAGCTGGGCGCCGATTATCGGCTGACGCCGCAGTTCCGCGATTTTCGCGCCGGAGATGTGCGCCATTCCCTCGCCAGCATCGAGCGGGCGCGGACAATCATCGGTTATGAACCCACGCATCGGGTTGCCCAGGGCATCGACGAGGCGATCGGCTGGTATGCGCGGCGCGGGCAGGGCGCGGCCCCGGGCGGTGCCTGAGGCCGGCCGGATGCGGTTTCTGTCGGCAGGCGCAATGGCCTGCGTTGCATCCGGCGGTATTGCTTGCGTTCCGGCATCAGGCCCTTCCTGCTGATGCGAGCACTCCCCAGGCGATCACCATGTCCGAACAAGCCCCGACCCCATCCGCTGCCTCGGACGCCGAATCCGGCGCCACGGTCAGCGACCGCCTGAGCCGGCGCCGCCACCTGCTGCGGATGGCGGCTGCCGGCTCGCCCCTGATGGTGAGCCTGCCCACCCGCGCCGCCGGTCCGATCGGCTCGGCCTACCGGGGCGCGATCAACGATGCCATCCATCCGCCGTTACTGGCGGTGTCCAGCGCCGACGGCTGGATCCGCGTGGCCGGCACCCGTTTCACCGGCACCTACACACTGGCCGCCGATCTCGGCGTGCCGCCGGTCCAGTACTCGGGGCAGCTCTACCGCATCGAGGGGGTCTGGTACGACACCAGCGGTGCGATCGCGGTACCGGTGTCGGGGACCGAGGAACCGGTCTATCTCGCCGTGCTGTTTGCCACCACGCTCACGCCCGGCAGCGGCAGCGCCACCGAGCTCGGCGCCTGGCCGCGCTATGTCGGAGCCGGGCAGGCGCTGCACCTGTCGTCCTGGAGCTCGCTCAGTCCCACCGGCTCGCAGGGGCCGGGCTGGGTGGTGGGCTGAGTGCCCATGGCCGGCCGTTCGCGGCCCGCGCTGCGGTGAGTCCGACGCCGCGCGCGGTCGCCGACCGTCTGCGGGTCTTCGACGACGGCGCTGCGGTTTTCGACCCGGTCACCTGGCAGACCCATCTGCTCTCGTCCGACGGGCTGGCGCTGCTCGAGGAGCTCGATCGTGTCGCCGCCGAGGGCGCGCGGGGGCCGGACGCCATGATCGAGCACCTGCTGCGCGACGGTGCGGCCTGGCCCGCCGATCAGCCGGCGCCCCGGGCACCCGATCTGGTCGCCCGGCTGCAGGGTCTGGCCGAGCTTGCCTGGCACCGCCGCGCGCGGTCGCCGCGGCATGACCATGCCGGTCGCGAAGCAGGCCGGTGCGATCCGCTGTCGAGCGCTGCCTGCACCGTCCACGATGACCGGTCCGTGGGCGCAGTGGGCGCCGACCCGCGCCGTGTCCTGGGTGTCGCGGAGGCGGCCCATCGGCTGCAGGGCGATGGCCTGGTGCTCGATCTGGGCGCGATGCGGGTCCGGGTGAGATCGTCGCTGGCGGAGTTGCCCGCCCCGCTCGCCCGGGTCTATCACTGGCTGCCGCCGCCCGACGAACCGGGCTTCGTCGACTGCGACGTCGAGCTGCTGCCGGTGGCCGGGCCGCGGCGCGCCTGGCGCCCCGGTGTGCGCTTCCTGGCCGACGGCACCGAGCCCTTCGAGCCGATGCCTGCCGGGCTTGCCCTGCCGCAGCTCGAGTGGGGCCTGAACTGGGTGTTCGCGCATCTCTTCACCCGGCACTGGCTGCTGCATGCCGGCACGCTGGACTGGCATGGCGCGGGGCTGCTGCTGGTGGCGGCTCCCGGGTCGGGCAAGAGCACGCTCACCGCCGCGCTGAGTCTGGCCGGCGCCCGACTGCTCTCCGACGAGTTCGGCGTGCTGCGCCTTGCCGACCACCGGCTGCTGCCCATCACCAAGCCGGTGGCGCTGAAGAATGCCGCCATCGATCTGATCGCCCGGCGCTCGCCGCAGGCCGTGCTCGGGCCGGTCTTTCACAAGACCCACAAGGGCGATGTCGCGCATCTCGCCGTGCCGTCCGGGGCCGCGGCGCGGCGCCATGAGAGCGTGCCGCCGGCGGTGGTGGTCTTCCCGACCTGGCGGGCGGGCGCGCGTGCCGAACTCACCGAGGTGCGCCCGGCCCGCGCCATCGCCGAGTTTGCTGCCAACAGCTTCAATTACGGCGTGCTCGGCGAGGCAGCGTTCGAGGCGGCCTGCGCGCTGGCCGCCGGCGCGGGCTGCTGGCGGCTCACCTTCGGTGAGCTCGATGACGCGCTCGCGTTGCTC
>NZ_CEXFHW010000240.1:0-4671 GCF_982640115.1 Quisquiliibacterium sp.
ATGCCGCCCCGGCGGATCTCGCCACCCTGGGCGTGATCACGCCGGCCGCGCTGCCCGCCGGCCAGCTCGAGCGGGTCGCCCATGTCATGCCCTACGGCGCTGACCCGGTGCTGCGGCGCGCCGAGAGCCTGCAGCGCACCCGTGCCGCCCAGGCCCCGGTGGCGGGGCTGCATCCCGAGTCCCTCGCCGCCCTCGGCCTGGCCGACGGTGACATGGCCCGCGTGAGCCAGGGCGATGGCGAGGCGATGGTGCCCGTGCGTGCCGATGCCACGGTGGCGCCGGGCACGGTTTGGCTGGCCACCGCCCATGCCAGCACCGCGGGCCTCGCGTCGATGTTCGGCGCGGTCACCGTGCGCAAGGCCTGAGCCCGAGGACGCCCATGGACGCTTTGCTGCTGCAGATCACCACCGCCGGCCAGGGCCTGTTCGGCTCGGCCTGGCCGGTGGTCTGGAACCTGTTCAAGATCGTGCTGGTGGTGCTGCCCCTGCTGGGCTGCGTGGCCTACCTCACGCTCTGGGAACGCAAGATGATCGGCTACATGCACATCCGTCTGGGGCCCAACCGGGTGGGTCCCTTCGGGCTGCTGCAGCCGATCGCCGATGCGCTCAAGCTGCTCACCAAGGAGATCATCGTTCCCAGCCAGGCCAATCGCCTGCTGTATGTGATCGCCCCGGTGATGACCATCATGCCCTCGCTGGCGGCCTGGGCGGTGGTGCCCTTCGGCCCCGAGATGGCGCTGGCCAACATCAATGCCGGCCTGCTGTTCCTCATGGCCATCACCTCGCTCGAGGTCTACGGCGTGATCATCGCCGGCTGGGCCTCCAACTCGAAATACGCCTTCCTGGGCGCCATGCGCGCGTCGGCTCAGATGGTGTCCTACGAGCTGGCGATCGGCTTCGCGCTGGTGGTGGTGCTCATGGTGTCGGGCAGTCTGAACATGACCGAGATCGTGCTCGGCCAGGGCCGCGGCATGTTCGCCGACATGGGCCTGAACTTCCTCTCCTGGAACTGGCTGCCGCTGCTGCCGGTGTTCGTGGTGTATTTCGTGTCGGGTGTGGCCGAGACCAACCGTCACCCCTTCGATGTGGTCGAAGGCGAATCCGAGATCGTGGCCGGCCACATGATCGAGTACTCGGGCATGGCGTTTGCCATCTTCTTCCTGGCCGAATACGCCAACATGATCCTGATCTCCATGCTGGCGGCGATCATGTTCCTGGGCGGCTGGTATCCGCCGGTCGACTGGCCGGTGGTCAACTGGATTCCCGGCTGGATCTGGCTGGGCATCAAGACCTTCGTCATGGTCTCGATGTTCATCTGGTTCCGCGCCTCCTTCCCGCGCTACCGCTATGACCAGATCATGCGGCTGGGCTGGAAGATCTTCATTCCGGTGACGCTGGTCTGGCTGGTCGTGGTCGCGATCTGGATGCAGACCCCCTGGAACATCTGGAACTGACGGCTTCGCCGATAGAACGGGTCCACCATGCAAGCAGTCCGGGACTTTCTTTCGAGCTTCATGCTCACCGAGCTCCTCAAGGGCATGCGCCTGACCGGGCGCTATTTCTTCGCGCGCAAGATCACGCTGCAGTACCCCGAAGAAAAGACCCCCATGTCGCCGCGCTTCCGCGGCCTGCACGCGCTGCGCCGTTACCCCAATGGCGAAGAGCGCTGCATCGCCTGCAAGCTGTGCGAGGCGGTCTGCCCCGCCATGGCGATCACCATCGAGTCCGATGTCCGCGATGACGGCACCCGCCGCACCACCCGCTACGACATCGACCTCACCAAGTGCATCTTCTGCGGCTTCTGCGAGGAGTCGTGCCCGGTGGACTCGATCGTCGAGACCCACATCCACGAGTACCACGGCGAGAAGCGCGGCGATCTCTATTTCACCAAGGAGATGCTGCTGGCCGTGGGAGACCGCTACGAAGCCGACATCGCCAAGGCCCGGGAGGCCGACGCGCGCTTCCGCTGAACGCGCCGTCGCCCCCACACCCGCCCAGCACCATGGATCCCAAGACCTTCCTCTTCTACCTGTTCGCGGCCATCACCGTGGTCTCCGCGCTGCGCGTGGTCACCGCCCGCAACCCGGTGCATGCGGCGCTGTTTCTGGTGCTCACCTTCTGCACCGCGGCGGCCATCTGGATGCTGCTCAAGGCCGAGTTCCTCGCCATCACCCTGGTGCTGGTCTATGTGGGCGCGGTGATGGTGCTGTTCCTGTTCGTGGTGATGATGCTCGACATCAACCTCGACCAGATGCGCCAGGGTTTCTGGCGCAACCTGCCGGTGGCGCTCTTCGTGGGCGTGGTGGTGGTGCTCGAACTGGCGGCCGTGCTCATGGCCACCTTCTCCGGGGTGCGTGATGCTGACGCCCCGCCGGTGCCGGCGGGCTACAGCAACACCAAGGCCCTGGGCACGCTGCTCTACACCGAGTATGTCTACCCCTTCGAGATCGCTGCCGTGGTGCTGCTGGTGGCGATCGTCGCGGCCATCGCGCTGACCCTGCGTCGCCGCAAGGATTCCCGCTACAACGATCCGGCTGCGGCGGTGCGGGTGCGCGCTGCCGACCGCATCCGCATGGTGCGCATGCCCGGCCGGCCCAAGGATCCCGCGCAATGAGCCTCACCCTCGCCCATTACCTGGTGCTCGGCGCGATCCTGTTCGCGATCAGCGTCGTCGGCATCTTTCTGAACCGGCGCAATGTGATCATCATCCTGATGGCCATCGAGCTGATGCTGCTGGCGGTCAACCTGAATTTCGTGGCGTTCTCGCACTTCCTCGGAGACGCGGCCGGGCAGATCTTCGTTTTCTTCATCCTCACCGTGGCCGCCGCCGAATCGGCGATCGGCCTGGCGATCCTCGTGGTGCTGTTCCGCAACCTCGAGACGATCAATGTCGAGGATCTCGACGAGCTCAAGGGATAGGAAGGGCGCATGAAGACGGCCTATTTGCTTGCGGCCTTCGCGCCGCTGGTCGGCGCGGTGCTGGCCGGGTTTCTCGGCCGGCGCATCGGTCGCGCCGGCGCGCACACCGTCACCATCCTGGGCGTGGCGGTGTCGCTGGCGGCCTCGGTGGTCACCTTCCTCGATGTGATGGCGGGCAACACCTTCAACGGCACGCTCTACACCTGGGCGGTGATCGGTGATCTGCGCCTCGAGGTGGGCTTCCTGGTCGACACCCTCACCGCCACCATGATGTGCGTGGTGACCTTCGTGTCGCTGATGGTCCATGTCTACACCATCGGCTACATGGAGGACGACGACGGCTACCAGCGCTTCTTCGCCTACATCTCGCTGTTCACCTTCTCGATGATGATGCTGGTGATGTCCAACAACTTCCTGCAGCTGTTCTTCGGCTGGGAAGCGGTCGGCCTGGTGTCGTATCTGCTGATCGGGTTCTGGTACACGCGGCCCACGGCCATCTTCGCCAACATGAAGGCCTTCCTGGTCAACCGGGTGGGTGACTTCGGCTTTGCGCTGGGCATCGGGCTGGTGCTGGCCTACTTCGGCACCATGGACTACGCCGAGGCCTTCAAGGCGGCGCCCGGCCTGGCCGACAAGAGCGTGCAGATCATCCCGGGCACTGACTGGTCGCTCATGACCGTCACCTGCATCTGCCTGTTCATCGGTGCCATGGGCAAGTCGGCGCAGTTCCCGCTGCATGTCTGGCTGCCCGACTCCATGGAAGGCCCCACGCCGATCTCGGCGCTGATCCACGCCGCCACGATGGTCACCGCCGGCATCTTCATGGTGGCGCGGATGTCGCCGCTCTTCGAGCTCTCCGACACCGCGCTGGGCTTCGTCATCACCATCGGTGCGATCACCGCGCTGTTCATGGGTTTTCTGGGCATCATCCAGAACGACATCAAGCGGGTGGTGGCCTACTCCACGCTTTCGCAGCTCGGCTACATGACGGTGGCCCTGGGCGCCTCGGCGTATTCGGTGGCGATCTTCCACCTCATGACCCATGCCTTCTTCAAGGCGCTGCTGTTCCTCGCTGCCGGCTCGGTGATCATCGGCATGCACCATGATCAGGACATCCGCAACATGGGTGGCCTGCGCAAGTACATGCCCATCACCTGGATCACCTCGCTGCTGGGCTCGCTCGCCCTGATCGGCACGCCGTTCTTCTCGGGCTTCTACTCCAAGGACTCGATCATCGAGGCGGTGAAGCTCGCCAATGTGCCCGGCGCGGGCTTCGCCTACTTCGCCGTGGTGGCTGGCGTGTTCGTCACCGCCTTCTACTCCTTCCGCATGTACTTCCTGGTCTTCCACGGCAAGGAGCGCTGGATGCAGGCCGGGCAGGCGCATGGCGCGCATGACGCGCACGCCGCACACGACGATCATGCCGCGCACGATGACCCTGCAGCCCACGACGATCACGGCCATCATGGGCTGGGCCCCAACGACCGCCCGCACGAGTCGCGGCTGGTGGTCACCCTGCCGCTCGTGCTGCTCGCCATTCCCTCGGTGCTGATCGGCGCCATCGCCATCGGACCCATGCTCTTCGGCGACTACTTCAAGGGCGTCATCACCGTGGCCGAGCGCCATCCGGCGATGGCCGAACTGGCCACCCACTTCCACGGCTGGGCAGGCATGGCCACCCACGCGCTGAGCACGCTGCCCTTCTGGCTGGCGGTGGCGGGCGTGGCCTTTGCCTGGTACTGCTACCTCGTCA
>NZ_CEXFHW010000241.1:0-4666 GCF_982640115.1 Quisquiliibacterium sp.
TACACTGACGGGCCGCCGCCAGCCCCCGCCCAGCGGCGGCCCGCCGCCAGGTCGTCCTCGTCGGCGGACCGTCACCCGCACACGCCCCTCACCGATGTCCGCCGTCGCCCTGCTCTTCCCCGACCTCGCGCTGATCGCGCTCGGCTGGCTGCTCGCCCGCCGCGCCTGGCTGCCTGCGAGCTTCTGGGACGGCGCCGAGGCGCTGGTCTACTGGGTGCTGTTCCCCAGCCTGCTGTTCGGCTCGATCTGCCGGGCGTCGCTGGCCCTCGATCAGGCCGCGCCGCTGGTGGCCGCCGCCTATGCGGCCCTGGCCACCGGCATCGGTCTGAGCTATGCCGCACCCCGCCTGCTGGGCAGCGATCCGCGGCAGTTCGCCTCGGCCGCGCAGTGCGGCTTCCGCTTCAACTCCTACATCACGCTCTCGGTGGCCGCGCGGGTGGGCGAGGCGCCGGGCCTGGCGCTGGCGGCGCTGATCGTGGGCTTCATCGTGCCGCTGGCCAACATGGCCGCGGTCTATCCGCTGGCGCGCCAGGGCGGCGGCAGCGTGTGGAAGGCGCTGGCCCGCAACCCGCTGGTGCTGGCCACCCTGGGCGGGCTGGCCGCCCAGACGCTCGGGCTGCGCATGCCCGAACCGGTGGACGCCACCCTGATGCGGCTCGGCCAGGGCGCGCTCGCCCTGGGCCTGCTCTGCGTGGGCGCGAGCCTGCGTCTGGGCGGTGCCGGCCCGGCCGATCCGAACCTCGCGCGCAGCGCTCGCCGACTGGCCGGCTGGCTCACCGCCGCCAAGCTGCTGGCGATGCCGGCGGTGGCCTTCGCAGCAGCGCGGCTGCTCGGGCTGGACAGCCTGTCGGCGGTGATCGTGGTGCTGTTCGCGGCGGTGCCCACCTCACCGGCGGCCTCGGTGCTGGCC
Organism: Quisquiliibacterium sp.; assembly: GCF_982640115.1. Taxonomy (NCBI): domain Bacteria; kingdom Pseudomonadati; phylum Pseudomonadota; class Betaproteobacteria; order Burkholderiales; family Burkholderiaceae; genus Quisquiliibacterium; species Quisquiliibacterium sp. Next base: position 911 of record NZ_CEXFHW010000241.1, read on the forward strand.
AGCCGCATGGGCGGCGACGGGCCCTTCGCGGCACGCCTGATCACGCTGTCCACGCTGACGGCCGCGGTGAGCCTGCCGATCTGGATCGCGCTCGCCCAGGCCCACTGGCGCTGAGCCGGGACGCGCGCGCCCCACGCCCGCTGCCGCACGCTGCCCCGGGCCGCAGGTTCAGGCGGTGAGCATGCCGCCGTCGATGGTGAGCGCCTGGCCGGTCATGCCCGAGCAGGCCGGCGACGCCAGATAGCGGGCCAGGCCGGCGATCTCGTCGGCGCGCATGGCGCGGCCCATCGGCACCCGCGTGGCAAGCATGCCGCCGATCGCGGCCTCGCCGTCGATGCCCATCTGGCCGTACTCGCGCTTGATGCCGCCGAGCATGTCGGTGTCGACGAAGCCCGGGCAGATGGCATTGACCGTGATCCCGCGGGCGGCCACCTCGAGCGCCACGCAGCGGGTCAGGCCGAGCACGGCGTGCTTGCTGGTGTTGTAGCCGGCCTGGTTGCGCGAGCCCCAGCGCCCGGCGGTGGAGGCGATGTTGATGATGCGGCCCGATCCGCGCTCGAGCATGCCGGGCAGCACCGCCTGCGTCATGTGGATGACGCCGAACAGGTTGACATCGAGCAGGCGCTGGAAGTCGGCCGGGTCATGGTCGAGAAAGCCGCGTGCGATGTGGATGCCGGCGTTGTTGACCAGGATGTCGATGCGCCCGAAGCGGGCCAGGGTGCGCTCCACCGCCGCCCGCACCGCCGCGCGGTCGGTGACATCGAGCACCTCGAGATGCCGCGCACCGGGCATGTCGGCGAGTTCGGCATCGGCGCGGGCCAGGCCGTCGGCCCGGGTGGCCGCCAGGCACAGGTCGGCGCCATCGGCCGCCAGCGCGCGGGCGATGGCCAGCCCGATGCCGCGGCTCGCGCCGGTGATCAGGGCGACCTGCCCGGCGAGCACACCGGCTGCGGACGCGCCCGCGGCCGTGCCGGCCGGCGAGGAAGCGGCCATCTCAGTACCCCGCCTGCTTGTCGACGATGTTGAGCAGCGGCTCGCCGGCGAGGAAGCGGGCATGGTTGTCGAGGAACACCGTCATGGCGGTCTCGAGCCAGCCCTCGACCCGGTCGGCGCAGTGCGCCGACATCAGCACATTGTCGAGCGCGTAGAGCGGGTGGCCCTGCGGCAGCGGCTCGACATCGAACACATCGAGCACCGCGCCGCGGATGCGCCGCGACTGCAGCGCCGCCACCAGCTCGGACTCGACGATGGTCGGGCCGCGCCCGACATTGATCACCACCGCGCCGGGCTTCATGGCCGCGAACTCGGCCGCGCCGATCAGGCCGACCGCCCCGGGCACATTGGGCGCCGCGGCGCAGACATAGTCGGCCTGCGCGATCATCTCGCCGCGCTCGCTGTCGGCATACACCTGATCGACCAGCGGGTCATCGCGCGAGAGCTCGGGCCGGCGACGGCAGGCCAGCACCCGCATGCCGAAGGCGCGGGCCAGCGTGGCCGTGGCGCGGCCGATCTCGCCATAGCCGACGATGGCCAGCGTGCGTCCGGCGAGCTCCTGCATGAAGAAGCCGTCCCAGCGCCCCGCCGCCTGGCTGGCGCGCAGCCGGCCGATGTCCTTGGCGAAGTACAGGCACCCGGCCATCACGAATTCGGCCAGCGCCCGCTTGTACATGCCGCGGCCGTTGGTGAGCACTGCCGGGTGCGCGAGCATGCCCGGAAACAGCACGGTCTCGACGCCGGCCGACAGGCAGTGCACCCAGCGCAGCGCCGGCGCGTCGCGCATGGCCGCCTCGAGCAGCGCGCCGCGCCCCATGTCGCACAGCATGGCCGTGGCGCGACGGCCCTCGGCCTGGGCCTCGGCCGGATCGTTGGTGACGCGTACCGAGGTGCCGGCCGGCAGACGCGAGAGCAGGCCGAAATGGGATTCACTGGGCTTGCCCAGCACGAGCAGGTGGTGCGCAGTCATGAGCGGTTCCGCAGGGATCGGGGAAGCCGGCATTGTGGCGCATGCCGGACCCGGCAGCCCGCAAGCCGGCCGGCTGCCGTGGGAGAATCCCGCCATCATGAGCCTGAGCGAGACCGAACGCGGGCAGATGCTCGCCAGCCTGCGCCGCATGGGTCTGGCCGGCCCCCACGAGACGGTTGCGCTCGAGCCGCTCACCGGCGGGGTGTCCTCGCTGATCGTGCTGGCCAGACCGGCAAGCGGGCCTGTGTGCGTCAAGACCGCGCTGCCGCAGCTGCGGGTGGCCGCGCAGTGGCTCGCGCCGGTGGCGCGCAACCGGGCCGAGGTGGCCTGGCTGCGCTGGGTGGCCGGCATCGTGCCCGCGCTGGTGCCCGAGGTGCTCGGCGAAGACCCGGTCGGCCACGCCTTCGCCATGACCTGGCTCGATCCGCAGCGGCATCCGGTCTGGAAGACCGAGCTGCGCGATGGCCGCGTCGATCCCGTGATCGCGGCCCGGGTGGGCGGCGCGCTGGCGACCATCCATCAGGCCAGCGCCGGCCGCCCCGATCTGGCCGCCGCCTTTGCCCACGATGCCCAGTTCCACGCGCTGCGCCTCGACCCCTATCTGGGCGCGGCCGCCCTGGCCCACCCCGACTGCGCCGACGCGCTGCATCGCCTGATCGCGCGGACCGCGGGCAACCGGATCGCGCTGGTGCACGGCGATGTCAGCCCCAAGAACATCCTGTGCGGCCCGCACGGCCCGGTGCTGCTCGACGCCGAGTGCGCCTGGTACGGCGACCCGGCCTTTGACCTCGCCTTCCTGCTCAACCACCTGCTGCTCAAGTGCGCCTGGCGCCCGGCGCACGCCCCTGCCTATCTGCGCTGCCTGCAGGCCGCGGCGCAGGCCTATCTCGCCGGGGTGAGCTGGGAAGACCGGGACGGGTTGCAGGCGCGGGTGGCCGCACTGCTCGGCGGCCTGCTGCTGGCCCGCATCGACGGCAAGTCGCCGGTGGAGTACCTCGACACCGAGCCCCTGCGCGCGCCGGTGCGTGCCGCCGCCCGCCACCTGGTGCTGCATCCGGCGCCCCATCTGCCCGCGCTGGTCGAGACCTGGCGCGCCTTCATGAAGATCCCCGCATGAGCACACCCGCCGACACCCGCATCCGCGAGACCCGCGCCCGCCGCATCTGGGACTCCCGGGGCCGGCCGACCATCGAGGTCGAGATCACGCTCGCCGACGGCAGCCTCGGGCGCGGCATCGCGCCCGCCGGCGCCTCGCGGGGCTCGCGCGAGGCCCTCGAGCGGCGCGACGGCGGGGCGCGCCTGGGCGGGCTCGATGTCGCCGACGCGCTTGCCGGCATCCACGCCGAGATCGCGCCGCTGCTCGCCGGGCGCGACGCCCTCGATCAGGCCGGCATCGACGCCGCGCTGATCGCGCTCGACGGCACCGCGCTCAAGTCGCGCCTGGGCGGCAACGCGCTGGTGGCCACCAGCCTCGCGGTGCTCCATGCCGCCGCGGCGGCGCGGCGGCTGCCGCTGTGGCGCCACCTCGCCGGCGACGGCCCGGTGAGCCTGCCCCTGCCCGAGATCCAGGTCTTCGGCGGCGGCGCCCACGCCGGGCGCCGGGTGGACATCCAGGACTTCATGGTGATGCCGGTGGGCGCGGCCGACTTCGCGCAGGGCCTGGCCATGACCGCCGAGGTCTACGCCGCGGCCGGCGCGCTGATGGCCGCCGCCGGCCGCCGCCAGGGCGTGGCCGACGAGGGCGGCTGGTGGCCGGTGTTCCAGGCCAACGAGGAGGCCCTGGGCATGCTGGT
>NZ_CEXFHW010000242.1:0-4620 GCF_982640115.1 Quisquiliibacterium sp.
GCCCAGCGACGACCCCAGCCGCCCATCCTGGGTGCGCGAGCCCCGACCTTCGCCGCTGCCCGGGCCGCCGATCGAGCCCGAGGGTATCCGCCGTTCCGGCGAGCTGGCCGGTCTGCTGGCGAGCGAATGGGCGCAGTTGCGGCGCCGCCGCCGCTGGCTGGCGGCTCGTCTGGCCGACCAGTCGCTGCTGACCCTTCATCACCGGCAACTCGCCACTGACCCCACCTGGGTGCGGCGGCCGGGGCGCGCCGCGACGCCGTCGGCCCAACCCCGGCCTCGGCTGCGCACCGGGCCGATGATCGTGTGCATCGACACCTCGGCCTCGATGGCCGGCGCTGCCGAGCAGGTGGCCCGCGCGATCGTGCTCGAGGCGGCCCGGGTGGCGCACTCGACCCGACGCCGCTGCCTGCTCTATGCCTGGAGTGGCCCCGGCAACCTCGCCCGACGCGAGATCGGCGGCGAGGACGGTCTGTTCGAGATCGCCCGCTTTCTGGGCGAGAGCTTCCACGGCGGCACCGATGTCTCGGATCTGTTCGCGCGGGTGCTTGACGATCTCGCGTCCGCTGCGTGGCGGCAGGCCGATCTGCTGATCGCCTCCGATGGCGAGTTCGGCTGTACACCCGCCTTGCTGGCGCGGCTGGCCGCGGCGCGCGATGACAGCGGCCTGCGCATCGAAGGGGTGCTGGTGGGCGACCGCGAGACCATCGGCATGAAGCGGGTCTGCGAACGCATCCTGCGGGTGCCTGACTGGCGTCGTCACGGCCGCGCGATCGCGCCGCCGGCGCCCATTGCCGATGCCGGTCTCACTGCGCGATTCTTTCCCGGAGCCCTGCAGTCGGCGGCGCCGCCGCCCTCGGGGAGCGCGGCATGATGCGGCTTTCCCGGTTGCGCCGATCCGCCGGGGCGGGGCGGGCATCGCGGCTGGTGGCCCTCGCCTGTGCGCTGGCCCTGCTCGCGTGGCCGCCCGCGCAGGCCGAGGCCCTGCCCGAGCCGGCAGGCATCGTCAGCGTGGAGCAGGCCGATGAGGCGCTGGCCCGGGTGGCCGTGGCTCGCGAGGAGGCGGCCGAGCATCGATATCAGTCGCTGCTTGCCTGTGCCGAGCGGCTCTGGGTCAACCGCTGCCGGGTGGCGGTCGAGACCGAGCACCGCCGGGCGCGCGAGCGTTTCGCGGCGCTCGAGCGCCGAGCCCGCGAGGTGCTGCGCGAGGCCCGCAATCTCGAGCGCAATCAGGCCCTTGCCGAGCGGCTGGCCCTGGCGCGCGAGCAGGCGCTGATCGCCCCCGAGGCCGAGGATGCTGCCCGGGCGCAGGCGCTGGCGCGTGACGCGCAGCGTGCCGCCCGCGCCCTCGACGATGCCGAGCGCGAACGCCAGGCGGCGCTCAACCTCGCGCGTCACGCCCGTCGCCAGCAGGAGCGCGAGGCGCGCGAGAAGGAGCGGGCGGAAAGGGAGAAGCTTCGCTAGATTAGGCCGCCGGTGGGCTATGCCGCGCGGGGACGGGCGACTATCATCGCGCCCGGGGTCGCCGTTGCCGGTCCCGTCTCTGCCCTTCGCCACCAGCGTTCCCGCCGCCCATGATCGATCCGGAATCCATCCGCCGTCGGATTGCCGAACTGCAGCTCGAGCACCGCGGTCTCGATGCCATGATCGAGGCGATCGGGCAGCAGACCCGGTTCGACGAGCTCCAGCTGCGCCGCCTCAAGAAGCGCAAGCTGCAGATCAAGGATGCGATCACCCTGCTGCAGATGCAGCTGGTGCCTGATCAGCCCGCCTGACTTCGTGAGCCACCCCACCCAGCCCGCCAGCCTGGCCGAGGCGAGCCAGCAGGCGCTGGGCGCGCAGGGGCCGTTCGCCGCAGCGCTTCCTGGCTACCGGGTGCGTGAAGGCCAGCTCGCCCTGGCGGGCGCGATCGCCCAGGCGATCAGCACCCAGGGCGCGCTCATCGCCGAAGCCGGCACCGGCACCGGCAAGACCTTCGCCTATCTCACGCCGGCGCTGCTCTCCGGCGGGCGGGTGGTGATCTCCACCGGCACCCGCAACCTGCAGGATCAGCTGTTCGAGCGCGATCTGCCCGAGGTGGTCCGCGCCCTCGGCGTGCATGCCGAGTGCGCGGTGCTCAAGGGGCGCGCCAACTATGTGTGCCGCTACCACCTGCGCCGCAATCTCGCCGATGGCCGCTTCGCCCGCCGCGAGGACATCATCGACCTGCGGCGGATCGACCGCTATGCCGGCGTCACGCGCACCGGCGACCGGGCTGGTGCCCCCGATGTCTCCGAAGACGCGCCCGCCTGGGCGCTGGCCACCTCCACCCGCGAGAACTGCCTTGGCCAGGAGTGCCCCGACCTGGGCGAGTGCTTCGTCATCAAGGCACGCCAGGCCGCGCAGCGCGCCGATGTGGTGGTGGTCAATCACCATCTCTTCTGCGCCGATCTCGCCCTGCGCGACGAGGGCGTGGCCGATCTGCTGCCCACCGCCGATGCGCTGATCTTCGACGAGGCCCATCAGCTGCCCGAGGTGGCTACCGGCTTCTTCGGCCTGTCGGTCTCCTCGCGCCGGCTGGTGGAGTTCGCCCGTGATGTCCTGCGCGCCGGGCTGGCCGAGGCGCGCGACGCCGCCGACTGGACCACCGTGTCGCGCGCCCTGGAGCAATCGGTGCGCGAGCTGCGGCTGCAGGCCGGCGACCCGGCCCGTCTGGATGCCGCGGCGCTGCGCGCCCGCCCGGCGCTGCTCGACGCGGTGGCCGATGCCGTCGAACAGCTCGATGGCGTGCGCGCGCTGCTCGAGCGCTCGGCCGAGCGTGGCCGCGAGATCACCCGCTGTGCGCTGCGCGCGCTGGAGCTGGTCGATCAGCTCCAGCGCTGGGAGCGGGCGGTCGTCGGCCCCGAGGCGGCCGCGCCGGCCGATCCCGATGCTGCGCCGCCTTCGGCCTGGGCAGAGGACGCGCCGGATGCCCTGACGGACACAACCGGCGCCGAGCCAGCCTCACGCCCCGTCATGCAGGAGGACACCGCCGCCGATGGCGAGCGCATCGCCTGGGCCGAGATCGGCGCCGCCGGTCTCACGCTGCATGCCACGCCGCTTTCGGTGGCCGGCACCTTCCGGCGTCACCGTGCGCAACGCCCGCGTGCCTGGGTCTTCGTCTCGGCCACGCTCGCGGTCAGCGGCTCCTTCGGGCACTTCGCGCGCGCGCTCGGCATGGAGGACGCGGCCACCCATGCCTGGGAGAGCCCCTTCGACTATCCCGCCCACGGTCTGCTCTATGTGCCCCAGGGCATCGGCGAGCCGAGCGGCGCCGATTTTCCTCAGCGGGTCTTTGACGCGATCTGGCCTCTGGTCACGGCCAACCGCGGCCGCGCCTTCGTGCTGTGCACCACCTTGCGCATGGTCGACCAGCTCGGTGTGCGCTTTGCCCGGCACATCGAGCAGGAGGGCTCGCCCATCACGCTGCTGGTCCAGGGCAGTGCGCCGCGCGCCGAGCTGCTCGCCCGCTTCCGGCAGGCGCCCGCGCCGGTGCTGGTGGGCAGCGCGAGCTTCTGGGAAGGGGTGGATGTGCGCGGCCGCCAGCTCTCGCTGGTGGTGATCGACAAGCTGCCGTTCGCGCCCCCCGACGACCCGGTGCTGGCTGCGCGCATCGAGGTCCTGCGTCGCTGCGGCGAGGACGCCTTCAGAAGCCTGCAGATGCCGGCGGCTGCCATGGCCCTGAAGCAGGGCGCCGGCCGCATGATCCGCTCCGAGACCGACCGAGGCCTGCTGGTGGTGTGCGATTCACGCCTGGCCGAGCGGGCCTACGGCCGCCAGTTGCTGCGCAGCCTGCCGCCGTTCCGGCGCACCCGGTCGTCCGAGGACGCCCTGGCGTTTCTGGCCGCGCTCGACGAGCCCGTGGCGCTCAGCGCCACACCTGCCACCAGCGACGATCAGCCTGGCTGACTCCCTGGGAGAGCAGGCTGCTGCGCGGGAAGTTGGCCTTCAACACCCGCTCGGCATCGGCCCGCAGGTCATCCAGGCCGAGCTGTTCGTAGCTCTTCATGACGATGAAGAGCGCCTCCTCGATGGCCGGCGTGTTCGGATACTGGCGAATGGCGATCTGCGCGCGATTCACCGCGGCCACATAGGCGCCGCGCTTGTAGTAGTAGCGCGCGATGTGAACCTCGCCGGCAGCCATGGAATTGACCAGGTACTTCATGCGCGCCTCGGCGTCGGCGGCATAGCGGCTGTCCGGGAATCGGGTGACCACCTCGCGGAAGGAATCGAAGGCCTCGCGCGCGGCGCGCAGGTCGCGCTCGGAGAGGTCCTGCCCGCCGAGGCTGGCCAGCCAGCCCTGCTGCTCGTTGAAGTTGATCAGGCCGCGCAGGTAGTGGACGTAGTCGAGCGAGGGATGAGCGGGGAACTGCTTGATGAAGCGGTCGGTGGAGGCCAGCGCGAGCGCGCGGTCGTTGTCCTTGAACTGCGCGTAGGCGATGTCGAGCTGGGCCTGCTGCGCCCAGCGCCCGAACGGGTAGCGGGCCTCGAGTTTCTCGAGCATCTTGATGGCCGCGCCATAGCGACCCGAGCGGATCTCGTCCTGGGCCTCCGCGTATAAGTTCTCGGGTGTCCAGCCCAGGGTGGGATCGCGCTGCTCCGGGG
>NZ_CEXFHW010000243.1:0-4547 GCF_982640115.1 Quisquiliibacterium sp.
GCGCGCTCGGTGCGGTCAATCTCGCCGCCCTCGATGAGCTCGGTGCCAGCAACGAGCGCAAGAAGTTCCTCGATGACCAGTCGGCCGATCTCAACGAGGCGATCAGCACCCTCGAGGACGCCATCCGCCGCATCGACCGCGAGACCCGCGAGCTCCTGCAGCAGACCTATGACGCGGTCAACCGCGGCTTCGGTCAGCTCTTCCCCGAGCTCTTCGGGGGCGGCGAGGCGCGCCTCATCCTCACCGGCGCCGAACTGCTCGACGCCGGCATCCAGGTGATGGCCCAGCCCCCGGGCAAGCGCAACACCACCATCCACCTGCTCTCGGGTGGCGAAAAGGCGCTCACCGCCATCGCCCTGGTGTTCGCCATGTTCCAGCTCAACCCGGCGCCGTTCTGCCTGCTCGACGAAGTCGATGCGCCGCTCGACGACGCCAACACCGAGCGCTACTGCGAGATGGTCCGGCGCATGTCGGACCAGACCCAGTTCCTGTTCATCACCCACAACAAGATCGCGATGGAACTCGCTCAGCAACTGGTTGGCGTCACCATGCAGGAGCGCGGCGTGTCGCGCATCGTCGCCGTCGACATCGACTCGGCGCGCCAGATGGCGCAGGCGGCATGAACGGCACCGGCGCGTTCAGCTCGCTCGCGGTCAGCGCCCTGGTGCTGGTCGTGCTCGGTGTGGCGGCGGTCCTGGGCTACAACGCCTGGCAGTCACGGCGTCGCGGCGCGCGCCTGCGGGCGGTGGCCACGCCGGCACCGGCGAGTGCAGGCACCCCGGCCGCGCGCGCCGAGCCCAGCCTGGGCATGGTCGATGAGCCGGCGGTGGCGGCGGGCTCGGCGCCGGCTGACAACGCCGCCGCGGCCGCGTCGCCGGTGGCCAGCCTGGTCACCGGGGTGTGCCTGAGTCCGCTCACCGATTGCCTGATCGAGTTCGACCTGCCCGAGCCGGTGAGCGCCGAGCGCCTGCTCTCGGGGCCGGCTGCGCTGCGTCGTGTGGGCGGCAAGCCGGTGGCCCTCGAAGGCTGCGCGGCTTCGGCCGAGGAGCAGCCCGAGGGTGTCTGGGAGCCGCTGGCGCCGGGCCAGCGGCTGGCGCGGCTGCGGGTGGGCGTGCTGCTCGCCAATCGCAACGGGCCGCTCAATGCGATGGAGTTCTCCGAGTTCGTGGCGGCGGTGCAGACCCTGGCCGACCGGCTCGGGCTGCTCGCGGACATCCCCGACATGAGCGCGGTGCTCCAGCGCGCCCGCGCGCTCGACGAGACCTGTGCCTCGCTCGACGCCATGGTCGGGGTCAACGTGCTCGCGCCGCAGGCGCTTGGCCTGGCTGACCTCGCCCGCCTGGCCCAGGAGGCTGGCTGCGTCGAGCGGGGCAACAACCGGCACGCCCGCCTCGGTCCGGCCGGCGAGGTGCTGTTCTCGGTCAGCCTGGGCGATGCGCCCGACCGCATCTCGCTGCTCATCGATGTGCCGCGCGCCCCCCTGGCGGCCGAGCCCTGGGAACGGCTGCTCGAGTGCGCCCGTCACTGCGCGCTGCGCCTGGATGGCCGCCTGGTCGATGACCAGGGCAGGGCGCTCACCCAGGCGGTGCTGCTGCGCATCGGCGAGCAACTCGGCGCGCGCCAGCAGGCGCTGGTCGATGCCGGCCTGGCACCCGGCTCGCCTCTGGCGCTGCGGGTCTTCAACTGACGCAGCACGCCGTGAGCGCTGATCCGCCCACTGCCGCAGGCGATCCGGCCGCGCGGGCTGCGGCCCTGCGCGAGCGGCTTGCCCGCTACAACCACGAGTATTACGTGCTCGATGCGCCCAGTGTGCCTGATGCGCTTTTCGACCAGTGCCTGCGCGAGCTGCAGGCGCTCGAGGCGGCACACCCCGACCTGATCACGCCAGACTCGCCCACGCAGCGCGTCGGTGCGGCGCCCGCGGCCGGCTTTGCCACGGTGCCCCATGCAGTGCCGATGCTGTCGCTGAACAACGCCTTCGATGATGACGAGGTGCTCGGCTTCGATCGTCGGGTGCGCGAGGCTCTCGGTCCGCTGCTCGCCAGCGATGAGCCGGTGGCCTACACCGCCGAGCTCAAGTACGACGGTCTGGCGGTGAGCCTGCGCTACGAGCGGGGCGTGCTCGCGCTGGCAGCCACGCGGGGCGATGGCGCCAGCGGCGAGAATGTCACCGCCAACCTGCGCACCGTGCGCGCGGTGCCGCTGCGCCTGCGCGGTGGTGCCGTGCCCGAGCTGCTCGAGGTGCGCGGTGAAGTGCTCATGTACAAGGCCGACTTCGAGCGCCTGAATCTTGGCCAGCGGCAGGCCGGCGAGCGCGAGTTCGTCAACCCGCGCAATGCCGCGGCCGGCGCGCTGCGTCAGCTCGATCCTGCGGTCACGGCTCGCCGCCCCCTGCGCTTTCTCGCCTACGGTCTGGGCGAGCTGCGCGGCGCCACCGAGCCGGCCACCCATGCCGAGCTGCTCGACTGGCTGCGGGATCTCGGCCTGCCGGTGGGCGCCGAGCGCGAGCTGCTTGCCGGGCCGCAGGCGCTGCTCGGCTTTTACCGGCGGATGCAGGCGCGACGCCCCGACTTGCCCTACGACATCGACGGGGTGGTCTACAAGGTCAACCGGCGGGAATGGCATGAGCGCATCGGCTATGTCGCACGCGCGCCGCGTTATGCCCTCGCCCACAAGTTCCCCGCCGAAGAGGCGGTCACCGAGCTGCTCGACATCGAGATCCAGGTCGGTCGTACCGGCTCGCTCACACCGGTGGCGCGCTTGCGCCCGGTGTTCGTCGGCGGCACCACGGTGTCCAATGCCACGCTGCACAACGAGGACGAGATCCGGCGCAAGGATCTGCTGATCGGCGATGCCGTGGTGGTGCGCCGCGCGGGCGATGTCATCCCCGAGGTGGCCCGGGCGCTGACCGAGCAGCGCCCGCCGGCCGACTCCCCGGCCTTCGCCGGTCGCTGGCGCCGCTTCGTCATGCCCACCCGCTGCCCGGCCTGCGGCAGCGCGGCGGTTCGCGAGGAGGGTGAGGTGGCCTGGCGCTGCGTGGCCGGACTGTCCTGTCCGGCGCAGCGCAAGCAGGCGCTGCTGCACTTCGCCCAGCGCCGCGCCATGGACATCGAAGGCCTTGGCGAGAAGCTGGTCGACCAGCTCGTCGAGGCCGGCCGGGTGCAGTCTCCGGCCGATCTCTACCGTCTGAATGCCGCCGATCTCGCGGGGCTCGATCGCATGGGCGAGAAGTCGGCAGCCAATCTGCTCGCCGCCATCGAGGCGTCACGCCGTCCCACGCTGGCGCGGCTGCTGTTTGCGCTGGGCATCCGCCATGTCGGCGAGGAGGTCGCGCGCCAGCTTGCCGCCGCCTACCCCGACCTGCCGGCGCTGATGGCTGCGCCCTGGCCCGAGATCCAGGCCCGCAAGGCCGAGATCCAGAAGGAGAACGCGCGGCGTCGCGCCCGCGCCGAGCCGCTGCTGCCGGTGCCGCTGGAAGGCATCGGCCCCGAGATCATCGACAGCCTGCAACGCTTTCTGGCCGAACCCCACAACCGCGAAGCCCTCGCGCAGCTGCTGGAGGCCGGCGTCGCGCCACAGCCCGGTGGCCGCCTCGCGGACGAAGCCGCCGCTGGTCTGGCCCCTGCTGGCGGGCCGCTCGCAGGCCTGAGCTTCGTGATCACCGGCACCCTGCCCACCCTCGAGCGCGAGGCCGCGGCCGAGCGCATCCGCGCGGCGGGTGGCTCGGTGTCGGGCTCGGTGTCGCGCAAGACCCGCTATCTGGTCGCCGGCGAGGCGGCCGGCAGCAAGCTCGCCCGCGCCATCGAGCTTGGCGTGCCGGTGATCGACGAGGCGGCGCTGCTGGCCATGATCGAATCCCCCCAGGCGCCCAGCGCGCCGGAGCCATGCCCAGGAAATTCGCGATTATCGGCGGCAGCGGACTCAGTTCGCTCGCCGGCCTGCACGACTGTCGCCGCCAGGTGGTGCGCACCCCGTTCGGCGACCCCTCAGGCCCGCTCACCCACGGCCGTCTCGATGGCGTCGATCTGATCTTCCTAGCTCGCCACGGCTACGGTCACACCATCGCCCCGCACGAGATCAACTACCGCGCCAACCTCTGGGCGCTGCATGATGCCGGGGTGGACGGGGTGGTGGCCGTGGCCACGGTGGGCGGCATCCGCCGCGAGTACGGCCCTGGCGCGCTGGTGCTGCCCGACCAGATCATCGACTACACCTGGGGCCGACGCGCGACCTTCTTCGAAGGGCCCGACCAGCCGGTCACCCATGTGGACTTCACGCTGCCCTATGACGAGGCGGTGCGCCAGCGGCTCGCGCGAGCGGCCGCCTCCATCGGCGAGCCGCTCGCCCTCGAGGGGACCTACGGCTGCACCCAGGGCCCGCGCCTCGAGAGCGCAGCCGAGATCCGGCGCATGGCGCGCGATGGTTGCGATCTGGTCGGCATGACCGGCATGCCCGAGGCGGTGCTGGCCCGCGAACTCGGCGTGCCCTATGCCGCGCTCGGCGTGGTGGCCAATCATGCGGCCGGCATGGGCGACAGCGCGCAGGCC
>NZ_CEXFHW010000244.1:0-4495 GCF_982640115.1 Quisquiliibacterium sp.
AGGAAGACCAAGAGTATAACCGATTGCGAGCCCACGCGCCGAGAGGGTCAGTCCGGATCGAGGAGGCTGAGCGCTCGCAGCAGGTCAGCGCGCACCGCGGCCAGGGTCTCGGTGTCCAGCGAGGCAGGCTGATCGGCCTCGGCAGGCAGCGCTGCCTGCGCCTCATCGAGCACGATGCCCTGATCATCGATGGCGAGCGCGGCTCCCTCGGCCCCGGGCCCGAGGCCGTTGCGGGAGCGCCCTGCCCCATCGCCGAGCCGATTGCGGGCGCCGCTGATCGTGAAGCCCTGCTCATAGAGCAGATCACGGATGCGCCGCACGAGGAGCACCTCGTGGTGTTGATAGTAGCGGCGGTTGCCGCGCCGCTTCATAGGCCGCAGCTGGGTGAACTCCTGCTCCCAGTAGCGCAGCACATGCGGCTTGACACCGCAGAGCTCGCTCACCTCGCCGATGGTGAAGTAGCGCTTGGCCGGAATCGGCGGCAGTGCCACCTTGGGTTCGTTGCGGGACTGCATGGGGGGCGCGGGCAGGATCGGGCAGTGGCTGCGATGGGCGCGGTGGGCGCTCAGCTGCGCTCGCTGCCGTCGATCTGCGACTTCAGCTTCTGACTGGCATGGAAGGTGACAACCCGGCGGGCCGAGATGGGGATCTCCTCACCGGTCTTGGGATTGCGCCCCGGCCGCTGCGGCTTGTCGCGCAGCTGGAAGTTGCCGAAGCCCGAGAGCTTGACGCTGTGGCCGCGCTCGAGCGCGCCGCGGATCTCGTCGAAGAAGGTCTCGACCATGTCCTTGGCCTCGCGCTTGTTCAACCCCACCCGCTCGAACAGCATCTCGGCGAGTTCGGCCTTGGTGAGCGTGAAGGCGTCGTCGGCGGCGTCACCCGGCTCGGGCGAAGTCAGCGGTTCGGGCAGCGTCGAGAGGGAGCCGGACGGATTCATGGAGGGGGAAGGAATCAGGCGCCAGCGCGCAGTCTGGCGCCGAGCCGATCGGCCAGTCGGGCCACGACCGCGTCCAGCAGGTGGGCCACTTCCTGATCGTTCAGCGTGCGCCGAGTATCTTGCATCCAGAATCGGAAGGCAAGGCTTTTTTCCTTATTTTCCAATCCCTTACCGCGATATTCGTCAAACAGTCTCACGTTCTGGACGAGCTCGCCAGCGGGCTGTTCGGCCAGCGCCTGCATGATCTCGTCGACCACGGCGCGGGCATCGAGGTCGGCCGGCACGACCCAGGCAAGGTCACGGACGACCGAGGGGAAACGGGAGGTTTCCTGCGGGCGGGCGAGCGCCCGTTGACGCAGCCAGGCCAGATCGAGATCGAGCAGCACCGGCGCCTGCGGCAGTTCGAGGGCCTGCTGCAGCGCCGGATGCATCACGCCAATCCAGCCCACCGCCTGGACGCCATCAAGGATGCGGGCGCTGCGTCCGGGATGCAGGGCGGCATGCTCGGCACGCTGATAGGTGAGCCCGGCCGCGCGCGCACCCACCAGCGCCTCGAGATCGCCCTTGAGGTCGAAGAAGTCGGCCGGCCGCGGGCTGGCGCCCCATTGATCATCGAGCACCGGGCCGAACGCGAGCGCGGCCAGGCGCAGGGGCTGATCGACCCCCTGGACGCTGTGCGGCCCGGCCGCCACCGAGGGATCGGCCCGGAAGACGCGACCGATCTCGAAGAGCCGAACCCGGCTCGCCTTGCGGTTGAGGTTGGTGCGCAGGGTGTCGACCAGCCCGGCCCACAGCGTGGTACGCATGACATCGAGATGCGCTGCGATGGGGTTGAGCAGGCGGATCGCCGGCCCCTGGCCGAAGCGGGCATCGAGCGCGCCCGAGACGAAGCCGAAGCTGATCACCTCCTGAAAGTCGCGCGCGGCCATCGCACGGCGCAGCTGGCCCACCGATCGCTCCTGCTCGGGCTGCGGCAGCATCGGCGAGGCAGCCCGCGGCGGGCGCACCGGCAGGCGCTCGAAGCCCCACACCCGCACCACTTCCTCGATCAGGTCCTCCTCGATCTGCAGGTCGAAGCGCCACGACGGCGGCTGGACCACGAATCGCCCGGGCTCGCGCACGACAGGCAGGCCCAGACGCTCGAAGCATTGCGCCATCTCGTCGTCGGCAATGGGCATGCCGATGACCTTGCGGGCACGGTCGGTGCGCATGGCCACCGGGTGACGCGACGGCAGACCGGTGATCTGGTCATCGATCGGGCCGGCCTGGCCGCCGCAGATCTCGAGGATCAGGCGCGACAGGTACTCGATGTGCGCCACCGTGGTGGCGGCATCGACACCGCGCTCGAAGCGCTGGGCGGCGTCGGTGGAGAAGTTGTAGCGGCGAGCGCGGCCGGCGATGGCCTGCGGCCACCAGAAAGCGGCCTCGAGGTAGATGTCGGTGGTGTCGAGCGACACCGCGGTGCTGTCGCCGCCCATGATGCCGGCCAGGCTCTCGACCTGGCTCGCATCGGCGATCACGCCCACCGAGCCGTCGAGCTCGATGGTCTGGCCGTTGAGCAGCTTCAGGGTCTCGCCGGGGCGCCCCCAGCGCACCTGCAGGCCGCCGTGGATGCGATGCAGATCGAACACATGCGAGGGCCGGCCAAGCTCGAGCATCACATAGTTGGAGATGTCGACCAGGGCCGAGATGGGACGCTGCCCGGCGCGCTCCAGGCGGCGCTTCATCCAGTCGGGCGTGGATGCCCGCGCATTGACGCCGCGGATGATGCGGCCGCTGAAGCGGCCGCACAGATCGGGCGCCTGCAGGCTGACCGGCAGGCGCTCGGACAGGCTCACCGGTACCGGCTCGAAGCGGGGCTCGCGCAGCGGCGCGCCGGTGGCGGCTGCCACCTCGCGGGCGATGCCCAGCACCCCGAAACAGTGGCCGAGATTGGGCGTGAGCTTCAGGGTGAGCACCGCATCATCGAGGCTGAGCGCGCCGCGCAGGTCGGCACCTACCGGAGCGTCATCGGCCAGCACCAGCAGGCCACCATGGTCTTCCGACAGGCCGAGTTCGCGTGCCGAGCAGAGCATGCCGTTGCTGCGCACACCGCGCATCTCCACCGGCTGGATGCCCAGCCCGCCGGGCAGTTGCGCACCGGGCAGCGCGCAGGGCACGCGCAGGCCCACGGCAACATTGGGTGCACCACAGACGATGGTCTGCAGGCCGTGGCCGGTGTCCACCTCGCAGACCGAGAGCTTGTCGGCTGCGGGATGCCGCGTGACCGAGACCACCCTGGCGACCACCACGCCGGTGAATGGCGGCGCGGCGGTGCCAACCTCCTCGACCTCCAGGCCGAGCATGGTGAGCCGATCGGCCAGCGCCTCGGTGGTGAGCTGCGGGTCGCAGAAGCTGCGCAGCCAGCTTTCGGGAAACTTCATCCGGGTGCCTCGTCAGCGGTTGAACTGCGCCAGGAAGCGCAGGTCGTTCTCATAGAAGAGCCGTAGATCGGCCACGCCATAGCGCAGCATGGCCAAGCGCTCCACGCCCGAGCCGAAGGCAAAGCCCAGGTAGCGCTCGGGATCGAGACCATAGTTGCGCATCACCGTGGGATGCACCTGGCCGGAGCCAGCGACCTCCAGCCAGCGCCCGGCCAGCGGGCCGTCGCGAAAGCGCATGTCGATCTCGGCCGAGGGCTCGGTGAAGGGGAAGTACGAGGGGCGGAAGCGCACATCGAGGTCGGTGGTCTCGAAAAAGCGCTGCAGGAACTCGGTGTAGACGCTCTTCAGATCGGTGAAGCTGATGTCGTCGTCGACCCAGAGGCCCTCGAACTGCTGGAACATCGGCGAGTGGGTGGCATCGGAATCCACCCGGTAGGTCTTGCCCGGCGCGATCACCTTGATGGGCGGCTGGTGGGTACGGGCATAGCGGATCTGCACCGGGCTGGTGTGGGTGCGCAGCAGCAGGCCATGGCCATGGGCATCACGCCCTTCGACATAGAAGGTGTCGTGCATCGACCGCGCCGGGTGGTTCTCGGGGGTGTTCAGCGCGGTGAAATTGAAGAAGTCTTCCTCGATCTCGGGGCCGTCGGCGACATCGAAGCCGATCGAGCGGAAGATCGCCTCGATGCGCTCGATGGTGAGCGACAGCGGGTGCAGGCCACCGGCACCGCTGCCGCGGCCGGGCAGCGTGACATCGATCGCCTCCTGAGCCAGCCGGGCATCGAGCAGCGCCGCGGCGATTGCCTGCTCGCGCTCGTTCACCGCCGCCTCGACCGCCTGCTTGGCCTCGTTCAGGGCCTTGCCGGCAGCGGCACGCTCGGCGGGCGAGAGCCGCCCGAGCGCCTTCATGTGGCGGGTGATCTCGCCCTCCTTGCCGAGGAAACGCGCCTTGGCGTCGGCCAGGGCAGCGGCATCGGGCGCCTGGCCGATCAGGGCGCCCGCAGTGGCGACGAGTTGGTTCAGATCGAGGTCCATGGCAGGACGGCTCCGGGGGGTGATGCGACCGGGCTGCGGCAGCTGCCACGACCCGGAAGCGGAATCCACAATGCAAACGGGGCCCGAGGGCCCCGTTTGC
>NZ_CEXFHW010000245.1:0-4465 GCF_982640115.1 Quisquiliibacterium sp.
CGGCGCTGTCGCCGTGCACGAGAAACATCATGCCGGCCACCGCCTCGCGATCGACATCCACCCGCCAGGCCAGCATCGGCTCGGCGGCGGGGGGCGCGGCTGCCTGCCAGGCCGGCACGAAGCCCGGCGGCAGGGCCTGATAGCCGCGGCCCTCGCGCTGCGCGAGTTCGCGCTCGAGCAGCCAGCCATACTGCGCCGGCTTGGCGCCCACCCGCTGCGCGCGCAGGCCGGCCCGCTCCGCGGCGGCCAGCCGGTTGCGCCACTTGCCGTGCAGGCCGGCGCGCAAGGCCTCGGGCGTGGCCTGCAGATCGAGCAGCACCACACTCTGGCCGGTGACCACCCGGTGCAGGCCGGGCAGCGGGTGCGCGCTCGAGGGGCTGAACAGCGTGACCCGCGGGCGCGCCAGCGGCAGCCCGCGGCCGAGCGCGCGGCAGGCGGCGGCGAGCCCGGCTGCGTCGTCATGCGGGGGCAGCAGCAGCGGACCGCGCGGGCACAACGCCAGCCCGATCAGGCCGCCGAGGCGGCGACCGAGGAACTGCGCGAGGCCCACGGTGCGCCCCTCGTGCAGCAGGCGGGCGCGCAGGCAGACCACGCCGGCCGCGGCCATCGCCTGGCCGTAGGCCCAGGACTGCTGCAGCGGACCGACTGCGGTACGATGCAGCGCGTCCCATTCCCCGCGTTCGATGTCGTTCCAGCGTACCCGCATCCGCGCAGTCTAACCGCCGCCCGCGCCGTGAAGCCCCCTCTGCAGACCGTCCTCGGCCACCGCATCGCGCCGCCGCGCATCACCGCGCGCGCCGTGCTGCTGCTGATCGTCTGGATCGGCCTGCCGGTGCTGGCGCTGGGCATGGCGCTCGACCTCGCCACGCAGTGGCTGTTCGGCTGGTGCGTCGGCCTGTGGTGCCTGGCGAACTGAACCGGCCGCCGCATCCCGGACATCCCTGCCCAGGAGACCTTCCTTGCCCGACCGCGACCTGATCTCCATGCTGCGCCGGCTGGCCGGCGCGCAGCCCGACGCCCTGGCCTTTCGCACCGAGGAGCGCACCTGGCGATTCGACGCGGTGCGCGACACCGCCTGGCAGATCGGCCAGGCGCTGCGCGCCGAAGGCATCGGCCCGGGCGATCGCGTGGCCTGCCTCACCCGCCATGTCATCGAGACCACCCTGCTCACGCTGGGCGCGGCCAGCATCGGCGCGGTGTGCATGCCGGTGAACTGGCGGCTGTCGGCGCAGGAGGCGGCCTACATCCTCGCCAACGGCGGGGCGCGCCTGCTGATCACCGACGCGATGTTCGCGGCCACCGCACGCACCGCCGCGCCGCCCGGGCTGCGGCGGCTGCTCGCGGTGGACGCCTGCGAGGGCATAGACGGCTTCGAGGCCTGGTACCTGGCGCAGCCGGCCACCGATCCGGGCTGGCTGCCCGACCCCGACAGCACCGCGCTGCAGCTCTACTCCTCGGGCACCACCGGCCTGCCCAAGGGCGTGGAGCTCAGCCACCGCAACCTGTGCGTGAACACCGAGGAAACCGGCGCACAGATCGGCTTCAACGGCCGCGAGCATGCGATGTTCAACGCCCTGCCGCCCTTCCACATCGCCGGCGTGGGGCTCACCCTGCTCACCCTGGGCCGCGGCGGCCTGTCGGTGTGCATGCCGGAGTTCGACCCGCCGCGCATCATCGCCGCGATCGGCGAGCACAAGGTCAGCCACCTGTTCCTGGTGCCGGCCATGATCCTCGCGCTCGTCAACACGCCGGGGGCCGAGCGCGGCGACTACCGCTCGCTGCGGTCGATCTCCTATGGCGCGGCGCCGATCAGCGAGAGCGTGCTCGCCGCGGCCACGCGGCTGTTCGGCTGCGGCTTCATGCAGCTCTACGGCCTCACCGAGACCACCGGCGCGATCGTGTATCTGCCGCCGGCCGATCACGACCCCGACGGCCCGCGCCGGCATCTGATGCGCTCGGCCGGCAAGGCCGGCCGGCTGGTGGGCCTGCGCATCGTCGACACCGCCAGCGGCCGCGATCAGCCCGAGGGCGAGGTCGGCGAGATCTGGATCCGCTCGCCGCAGAACATGCTCGGCTACTGGGGCAACCCGGAGGCCACCGCCCAGGCCTTCCCCGAGGGCCGCGACGCGCAGGGTGGATGGTTCCGCACCGGCGATGCCGGCTATCTGCGGGAGGGCTATCTGTTCATTCACGACCGGATCAAGGACATGGTGATCTCGGGCGGCGAGAACATCTATCCAGCCGAGGTCGAGAACGCGCTGATGAAGCACCCGGCGGTGGCCGACTGCGCCGTCATCGGCGTGCCCGATGCCAGGTGGGGCGAATCGGTGAAGGCCTGCGTGGTGCTGCGCGAGGGCGCAACCGTCACCGAGCGCGAGATCATCGACTTCATGCGCGCGCAGATCGCGCACTACAAGTGCCCGAAGTCGGTCGACTTCCTGGCCGCGCTGCCGCGCAATCCCAGCGGCAAGCTGCTCAAGTATGTGCTGCGCCAGCCCTACTGGGCGGGGCGCGATCGCGCGGTCAGCTGACCCGTCCTCTTCCACCGGGGCGCGCCGCTGGCGTGCCCCGCCTGCTGCGTCTGCGGAGACCCCCATGTCCGAACCCGTGCTCACCGTCGAGAAATCCCCCGAGGGCTATGCCGTCATCACCCTGAACCGGCCGGGCGCCATGAACGCGCTCTCGCTGGAACTTCGCAACACGCTCGCCCGGACCGTCGATGCCCTGGAGGCCGACCCCGAGGTGCGGGTGCTGATCCTGACCGGCGCCGGCCGGGCCTTCACCGCCGGGCTCGACCTGAAGGAGCTGGGCACGCGCGGCCTGGTCTCGGCGTCGACTGCCTCGATGAACGACGCCGTGCAGATCGACGACCCGGTGCGCGCGATCGGCCGCTTCAGTGGTCCGGTGATCGGCGCGATCAACGGCCCGGCGATCACCGGCGGTTTCGAGCTGGCGCTCGCCTGCGATGTGCTGCTCGCCTCCACTCAGGCACGCTTTGCCGATACCCATGCGCGGGTCGGCGTGATGCCGGGCTGGGGTCTGTCGCAGAAGCTCAGCCGCGTGATCGGCGTGTACCGCGCCAAGGAGCTCTCGCTGACCGGCAACTTCCTGTCGGCCGAGCAGGCCCTGGCCTGGGGCCTGGTCAACCGGGTGGTGGCGCCCGAGGAGCTGTTGCCGCAGGCGCGCGCGCTGGCCCGCGACATGCTCTCGGTCATCCCGCAGATGCTGGTCTCGTACAAGAAGGTGATCGACGACGGCTACGCGGCCTCGTTCGGCGAGGGCATGGCCATCGAACGGCAGCGCGCTGGCGAGGCCAATGGGGCGGTGCGCGCCGAGGACATCGAGCAGCGCCGCGAGGCCGTGCGGGCGCGCGCGCACGCGCAGGGCGCGGGCGGCTGAGGCGCGCGCCCGCGCCGTCGCGGATCGGCCCGCAACTGCCCGAGGCGGCGCTACTTCAGGCGCAGATCCACCCGCGGCCCGCTGGCCGCGGCCTTGCCGTGAGCAGGCTTCTCCGACGGGCGACCCGATGCGTCAGACCGGGCTGCTGCCGTCGTCGCGGGGGCGGTCGTGGACACGGCACCTGCCGGGCCGGCCGCGCCTGGCGCCGATTCGGCCACCAGGAAGATGCGGTCACCGGCCACCCCGCCCTGTTCGCTCAGCCACTCCTTGACCGCGAGCGCCCGTGCGCTGGCGAGGTCGGCAAGCTGCGATGGCGTGACCTCGATCGTGGCCATCAGGCCGGCTTCCATCTCGGCGGCGGGCAACTCTGCCGCGGGGCCTGCTGAGGGGCCTGCGGAGGGGCCTGCGGAGGGGCCTGCCGCAGGGCGCGCCCGGACCAGACCGGCGGCCTGGTGCACCAGGCGAAGCAGCGACAGCCGCTCGCCGGGCTCGATCGGCACGGTGTCGATGCCGCCGGCCGGCACCACGGTGCGGGTCTCGCGCAGCTTGGCGGTCTTGAGGCGGCGCTCGAGCAGCAGGCGACGCAGCGCCGGCTCGTCCACGAGCGGATCGGCATGACCGGTGAGGTCCAGCCGCAGGCCTGGCCGATCGGCCATCGCCTTGCCCATCGCGCGCAGGCGTGACTCCGACTTGCCCGTGATCGCGATGCGTCCGGGCTCGAAGGGCACGCTGGCATGCTCCTCGGCATCGCCTCCGAACAGGCCGGCGAGCATGCTGAAGGGCGCGGTCACCGCCTTGACGATCAGGTTGAAGATGATCCGCAGCACCAGGCCGCCGACGCTGAAGTCGGGGTCATCGAGCGAGCCGCCGATCGGCAGGTTGACATCGATCACGCCGTTGCGGTCCTTGAGCAGCGACACCGCGAACAGCACCGGCAGCTGCGTGGCGGTGGCGCTCTCGATCCGTGGGCCGAAGGTGAGCTGATCGAGGGTGATGCGGTTCTCGGCCCGCAGCTGCCGGTCTTCGACGCGGTACTGCAGGTGCGCCGAGAGCTTGCCCTTCTCGA
>NZ_CEXFHW010000246.1:0-4435 GCF_982640115.1 Quisquiliibacterium sp.
CATGGTTCTGGAGGGAACAGAGACCCTGAGTCAGGCCCTGGTTTTCGGAGCGCAGGGCGTGGTCATCCAGGGCATCGGGCGGGGGGCGAAGGCGCTCAGTCGCGAGTTCAGCGCCCGCGAACTCGAGACATGGCGGGGTCAGCGGGCCCGCAAGGGCCGGCTGCTCGAACCGCGCCTGCGCGATCCGCTGGCACGACGCCGAACCGGGCCATAACTCGGGCATAATCCTGCGGCACTGCCTCCCCGACGAGGCAGACACGACAACAAGACCCACAAGGGTCCGGAGGAGCGCAATGGCTGCTGTCGCCATCCGCGGAGTGCACAAGCACTTCGGCGAAACCAAGGTCATCAAGGGGGTGGATGTCGCCATCGCCGATGGCGAGTTCTGCGTGCTGGTCGGTCCGTCCGGCTGCGGCAAGTCCACCCTGCTGCGCATGGTGGCGGGCCTCGAGGAAATCTCCTCGGGCACCATCGAGATCGGTGGCAAGGTCGTGAACGATGTCCCGCCCAAGGAGCGCGACATCGCCATGGTCTTCCAGAACTACGCGCTCTACCCGCACATGAAGGTCTACGACAACATGGCCTTCAGCCTGAAGCTGGCCAAGGCCGAGCGTGCGGAGATCGACCGCCGCGTGCAGGAGGCGGCGCGCATCCTGGGCCTGTCGCAGCTGCTCGACCGCTATCCGCGGCAGCTCTCGGGCGGGCAGCGCCAGCGGGTGACCATGGGCCGCGCCATCGTGCGCGATCCGCAGGTGTTCCTGTTCGATGAGCCGCTGTCCAACCTCGATGCCAAGCTGCGCGTGCAGATGCGCACCGAGATCAAGGAGCTGCACCAGCGGCTGCGCACCACCTCGGTGTATGTCACCCATGACCAGATCGAGGCCATGACCATGGCCGACAAGATCGTCGTCATGCATGACGGCATCGTCGAGCAGATGGGCTCGCCGCTCGAGCTCTACGACCGCCCCGCCAACACCTTCGTCGCAGGCTTCATCGGCTCGCCGGCCATGAACATGCTCAAGGGCGCGGTCAGCGCCGGCGGCGCCGGCATCGATCTGGAAGGTGGCGGCTCGGTGGCTGTGCCGGGCCTGCAGGCGAGTCCCGGTCAGGCGATCATCTTCGGGGTGCGCCCGGAGCACCTCAGCCTGGGCGGCAGCGGCATCGCTGCCGAGGTGGTGGTGGTCGAGCCCACCGGCGCCGACACCCAGGTCTATGCCCGCAGCGGCGCGGGCAACATCAGCGCCATCTTCCGCGAGCGGCATACCTTCCGGCCGGGCGACCGCATCCTGCTCACGCCCGACAGCAGCGCGCTGCATGTCTTCGATGCAGCCTCGGGGCGTCGGCTGCCTGCCGCCTGATCGTCCCGTTCCAACCGGTTCACCCCGAGGGCGGTTCAACCGCCTTCAGCCCTAGCGACATCCAACAAGGAGACATTCGATGACCCAGAGTCCGCGTCGCGATTTCCTGAAGACCTCGGCCGGCGCCACCGCCGGCGCCGCCCTCGTGGGCGCACCTGCTGTCCACGCCCAGGCCACCTGGAGCAACCAGCCCGAGAAGGGCGCCAAGCTGCGCGTGCTGCGCTGGAAGCGCTTCGTCCAGGGTGACGAAGATGTCTACATGGCCAACGTGCGCAAGTTCACCGAGAAGACCGGCATCGAGGTGCGGGTGGACCATGAAGGCTGGGAAGATGTCCGTCCCAAGGCGGCCGTGGCGGCCAATGTGGGCAGCGGTCCCGACATCATCCTGGGCACCAACGACGACGCCAATCTCTACCCCGAGAAGCTGGTCGATGTCACCGACCTGGCCACCTATCTCGGCCGCAAGTACGGCGGCTGGTACCCGGTTTGCGAGCAGTACCTTCGTCCTGACGGCAAGAAGTGGATCGCGATTCCCCTGGGCGCTGCGGGTGGCGCCATGGTGTACCGCGACAGCCAGGTCAAGGCGGCGGGCTTCCAGACCTTCCCCAAGGACACCGACGGGTTCCTGCGCCTGATGAAGGCGCTCAAGGACAAGGGCACGCCGGGCGGCTTCGCGCTGGGCAATGCCACGGGTGATGCCAATGGTTTCTGCCACTGGCTGATCTGGGCCTTCGGCGGCAAGCTCGCCAACGAGAAGAACGAGGTCGTGATCAACAGCCCCGAGACCCTCCGTGCGCTCGACTACGCCAAGGAGCTCTACGGCACCTTCGTGCCGGGCACCCTGTCGTGGCTCGACCCGAACAACAACAAGGCTTTCCTCGACGGCCAGGTCAGCGTCACCAACAACGGCATCTCGGTGTACTACGCTGCCAAGAATTCCAGCGACCCCAAGGTCAAGGAACTGGCGAGCGACATCCAGCATGCCAACATGCCGATCGGCCCGGCCGGTGTGCCTACCGAATTCCATCTGTTCTTCAACCAGATGATCTTCCGGCACACCAAGTTCCCCAAGGCGGCCAAGGAGTTCCTGCGCTTCATGATGGAAGAAGAGCAGTTCAGCCCCTGGATGAAGGCCTCGATCGGCTATGTCGCCCAGCCGCTGGTGGCCTACGAGAAGAACCCGATCTGGACCGAAGATCCCAAGCACACCCCGTATCGCGATGTGATGAAGCAGATGCGTCCGGCGGGGTACTCCGGCCGGCTCGGCTACGCCTCGGCCGGCGCCACTGCCGACTTCATCATCGTCAACATGGTGGCCGAAGCGGCCTCGGGCAAGTCCACCGCCAAGGAAGCGGCCGAGCGCGCACAGAAGCGCGCCGAGCGCTACTACCGGGTCTGACCGCTCCCGTTTGCGCGCCCGCCTGAGGGCGCGCCTCCCCCGGTGCCCGGGCCTGTCGCCTGCGCACCGGGATCGCCAACCTTCCTGCCGGATGAGACCGTGTCACTCCTCGCTCGCCTGCAGAACAGCCGCAACGGTCTGGGCATCGCGTTCATGTTGCCCGCGGCCGTCCTGCTGCTGCTGTTCCTGACCTACCCGCTGGGGCTCGGCGTCTGGCTCGGCTTCACCGATGCCAAGATCGGCCGTCCGGGCGAGTTCGTCGGGCTTGAAAACTACGCGTTTCTGATCAGCGACTCCGTCACCCGGCTGTCGCTGTTCAACACGCTCTTCTATACCTTCATCGCCAGCATCCTGAAGTTTCTGCTCGGGCTCTGGCTGGCGCTGCTGCTCAATCGGGCGTTGCCGTTCAAGACGCTGCTGCGCGCCGTGGTGCTGCTGCCCTGGATCGTGCCCACCGCGCTGTCCGCGATCGCGTTCTGGTGGCTCTATGACGCCCAGTTCTCGGTGTTCAGCTGGATCCTGGTCAAGCTGGGGGTGATCGACCGCTATGTCGACTTTCTCGGCGATCCCTGGAACGCCCGCTTCTCCACCATTGCGGCCAATGTCTGGCGAGGCATTCCCTTCGTCGCGATCTCCCTGCTCGCGGGGCTGCAGACCATCTCGCCCTCGCTCTATGAGGCCGCCGCCATTGATGGCGCCACGCCCTGGCAGCGCTTTCGCTTCGTGACGCTGCCGCTGCTCACGCCGATCATCGCGGTGGTGATGACCTTCTCGGTGCTGTTCACCTTCACCGATTTCCAGCTCATCTATGTGCTCACCCGCGGCGGGCCGCTCAATGCCACGCACCTGATGGCCACGCTCTCGTTCCAGAGGGCCATCTCCGGCGGTGCCATGGGCGAGGGCGCAGCGCTGGCCACCGCCATGGTGCCGTTCCTGCTGGCGGCCATTCTCTTTTCCTACTTCGGCCTGCAGCGTCGGGCCTGGCAACAGGGGTCGGACCGATGAGCGCGGACAAGGACACCGTCGGCATGGATTTCCTCGAGAGCCTGCCGAGGCGCTGGGTGGTCGGGTACATCCCGATCGGGCTGTTCGTGTTCGTGCTGCTGTTCCCGTTCTACTGGATGGTGATCACCGCCTTCAAGCCGAACAACGAACTGCTCTCCCGCGATGGCAACCCCTTCTGGGTGGTCGAGCCCACGCTCGCGCATTTCCGCAAGCTGCTGTTCGAGACCGCCTACCCGGAATGGCTGCTCAACACCATGATCGTGGCCGTGGTGTCCACGTTCCTGTCGCTGCTGGCATCGGTGTTCGCGGCCTATGCCATCGAGCGCCTGCGCTTCAAGGGGGCTCGGCAGGCGGGGCTGGCGATCTTCATGGCCTATCTGATTCCACCGTCCATCCTGTTCATCCCGCTGGCGGTGGTGCTGCAGGGGCTCGGGCTGTTCAACACCCGCTGGGCGCTGATCTTCACCTACCCGACCTTCCTGATCCCGTTCTGCACCTGGCTGCTGATGGGCTACTTCCGCTCGATACCCTACGAACTCGAGGAGTGCGCCCTGATCGACGGTGCCTCGCGCTGGGAGATCCTGGTCAAGATCATCCTGCCGCTGGCGGTGCCGGGTCTCATCTCTGCCGGCATCTTCGCCTTCACGCTGTCCTGGAACGAGTTCATCTACGC
>NZ_CEXFHW010000247.1:0-4396 GCF_982640115.1 Quisquiliibacterium sp.
CCCCACGGCTCCTGCTCGGGCCGCAACGAGATCGGCGCCGAACTCGTGCCCTCGGTCATCGCCCTCGACACCTCGCGCCAGGCCCTGGCCGAGTGGGCGGCCTATGTCGGGCGCTTCTGGGCAGACCTCTTCGATGGCGGTGAAGCCGACCCGCCGAAGCCGGCCTCGGGCTAGAATCCGCCACCCTTTTCCGCCCTGTCTGGAGCCCCCGATGATCAGCCGTCCTTCGCTGGAGTTTGCCGATGTCCGCCGCATTGCCGCCGCCGCCGAGGCCCATGCCGTGGCCAATGGCTGGGCGGTCGCGATCGCGATCTGCGATGCCGGCGGCCACCCGCTCTGGCTGCAGCGCCTGGACGGCACCGCGCCCATCTCCGCGCACATCGCGCCGGCCAAGGCGCGCACCGCAGCCCTTGGCCAGCGCGAGTCGCGCATCTACGAGGAAATGATCAACAACGGGCGCACCTCCTTCCTGTCGGCGCCGCAGCTCGACGGTCTGCTCGAGGGTGGCGTGCCGATCATGGTCGATGGCCATTGCATCGGTGCGGTCGGGGTCTCGGGCGTGAACTCCACCGAAGACGCCCAGATTGCCCGGGCAGGCATCGCCGCGCTCACCGCCTGACGCCGCGCCGGCCCGCGCCGTGGCCTTCTTCGACCGGTCCACCCTCAACGACGGGGTCCGTCCGCGCGAGGTCTTCGGCTGGGCGATGTACGACTTCGCCAATTCCGGCTACACCACGGTGGTGCTCACCGCGGTGTTCAGCGCCTATTTCGTGGGCGGGGTGGCGGGGGGCGCGGCCTGGGCCACCTTCGCCTGGACAGCCGCGCTCTCGCTCTCCTGCCTGCTGGTGATGGTCGCGGCGCCGGCAGTGGGGGCCTGGGCCGATGCCCATGGCGCCAAGAAGCGGGTGCTGGGTGCTGCCACTATCGGCTGCGTGGCGGCCACCGCAGCGCTGGCCTGGGTGGGGCCCGGCGACATCGCCCTGGCGGTGGTCGCGATCGTCGTCTCCAACTTCTTCTTCAGTCTGGCCGAGGGTGTGGTGGCCGCCTTCCTGCCCGAACTCGCCCGGCCCCATGCGCTCGGCAAGGTCTCGGGCTGGGGCTGGAGCTTCGGCTACTTCGGCGGCATGCTCACCCTCGGGCTGGGCCTGGCGGTGGTGCTTTCGGCGCAGGCCCGGGGGCAGGGCGCGGCGCAGTTCGTGCCGCTCACCATGGCCATCACCGCAGGGGTCTATGCGCTGGCCTGCCTGCCCACCTTCCTGCTGCTGCGCGAGCGCGCGGCCGGACCGGGCGCGAGCCCGATCGGGCCGGTCGAAGACAGTCTGCAGCGGCTGCGCCGCACCTGGCGCGAGTCGGCCCGGTTCGCCGACTTCCGTCGCATGCTCTGGTGCGGCTGCCTGTACCAGGCCGGGATTGCGGTGGTGATCGCGCTGGCTGCGGTCTACGCGGAGCAGGCCATGCGCTTCACCCAGGTGCAGACCATGATCCTGATCTTCCTGGTCAACATCGCCGCGGCGCTCGGCGCCTTCGGCTTCGGCTATGCCCAGGACCGCCTGGGCCACCGGCGTGCGCTGGTCTTCACCCTGTTCGGCTGGATCCTGATGGTGGCCCTGGCCGCCCTGGGCACCTCGGTGGCGCTGTTCTGGGTGGCTGCGGCCATCGCCGGGCTGTGCATGGGCTCGAGCCAGTCGTGTGGCCGGGCGATGGTGGCGGCCATGGCGCCGGCGCAGCGCACCGCCGAGTTCTTCGGCCTGTGGACGCTGGCGGTGCGTCTGGCTGCGATCATCGGCCCGCTCACCTACGGCGCGGTCACCTGGGCCACCGGCGGCAACCACCGCCTGGCCATCGGCGTGACCGGGCTGTTCTTCGTGGCCGCGCTGGGCGTGCTGCGCGGCATCGACCTCGATCGCGCCCGCCGTGCGGCGGCCTGAAGGCTGGCCTGCACGGCAGCCTGGGCGCGGGTCTGGGCGCCGGTCGGGCGCCTGACCGAGCGCTCGCCTGCGTGCTCAGGTACCGGCCAGCGGCGCGCGCCGGGCGATCCAGGGCTCGGCCGCCTCCATCTGCGCGGCCAGCGCCAGCAGCCGGGCGTCCTCGCCGAAACGGCCCACCAGCTGCACGCCGATCGGCAGCCCGGTGGCACTCGTGCCCATCGGCATCGAGACGGCCGGCTGGCCGGTCATGTTGGCCAGCGGCGTGAACGGCGAATAGCCGATGATGCCCCGGGGCCCGAGCCGGTAGTCGACGAAGTCGGGGTTGCTCATCGCCCAGCGGCCAAGCAGCGCCGGCGGCTCGGCGAGCACCGGACAGAGCAGCACGTCGTAGCCGGCGGTCGCGTCGCCGCCCGGGGTGAAGAACTCGGCCACCCGCCGGTTCAGCGCGTGCAGCGTGCCCAGCGCGCTCATGTACTGCGGCGCCGACAGACTGCGGCCGTACTCCCAGGCCGAGCGGGTGGTCGGTTCGAGTTCGCCTTCCTGCAACGGCCGGCCCCGGCGCGCGAGGTGGTTCTCGATCGACATCGCAGTGCCGCTGGCCACCACCTTCATCAGCGGCTCGACGATCTCGCGGGTGCCCAGCGCCGGCCGCGCCTCGACCACGCTGTGGCCGAGCGATTCGAGCAGCCGGCCGGTGGCCAGCACCGCCGCGCGCACATCGGCGTGCACCGGCTCGCCTTCCAGGGTGGTGGCCATGACGGCCACCCGCAGGGGACCCAGGCCGGCGCCGTTGGCCAGCACCGCGGACATCGGATCTGTCCAGGCCGGCGCGCTGTAGGGCGCGCCCGGATCGGCGCCGGCGGTGCAGGCCAGTGCCTGGGCGCTGTCGCGCACCGACACCGAAACCACATGCTCGGTGGCCAGGCCGCCCCAGCCTTCGCCGGCCAGGGGGCCGCTCGGGATCAGGCCTCGGGTGGGCTTCAGCCCGACCAGGCCGCAGCAGGCCGCCGGAATCCGGATCGAGCCCGCGCCGTCGGAGGCATGGGCGATCGGCACGATGCCGGCAGCCACGGCCGCGGCCGCCCCGCCGCTGGAGCCGCCCGCGCTGTGCGCGGGATTCCAGGGGTTGCGGGTGGCACCGCCGTAGGCGGCGGCCTCGGTGGACGGGCTGATGCCCATCTCGGGGCTGGTGCTGCGCGAAAACAGCACGAAGCCGGCGCGCCGGTAGCGGCTGACCAGCGCGCTGTCCACCGGCCATTCCAGCCGCCCGAAGAGCCGCGATCCCATGGTGGAGGGCAGTCCGATCGCGGCGGTGGCCAGGTCTTTCAGGGGCATGGGCACGCCCAGGAAGGGCCGTTCTCGGCGCAGCCTTGCCAGCCCGTCGGGCTGACGCCGGGCCTGTGCGAGTTCGGCGTCGAGCGCGTCGGCTGCTGCACGGGCCGGCTGATGGGCCGGGTTGCACAGCGCATTGACAGCCGGATCGATGCGCGCGGCCAGCGAGATCGCATGCTCGAGGGCTTCGCGGGCGCTGAGTTCGCCGCTGACGATGCAATGGGCAAGGCCCAGGGCATCTCGGCCGGGCCAGTGGGATCGGGCGGACATGGCGGCTCCGGGTTCGGGAAGAGGGTGTGCGGTCCTGAGATCGTGCGGCGACGGGCGAGGCGGGCGTGCTTCAGACCGGCTTGAACACCGGCCCGAGCGGCCGCATCCGGATGCCGGGTCGCAGGCGCCGCCAGGGGAAGTCCACCGGGTCGGCCAGCGCCGGCCCGGGTGAGCGCACCACCAGCACCTCGCGCGAGATCGGCTGGAAGTCGGCGCGGAAATGCACCGAGCTCTTGAGCGCCAGCACGCGCTGACGGACCGGCTCCACGCCGAGATGACGGAACATCTCCTGGTCGGCCGCCTGGCACTTGCGCGAGGCCAGCGCCACCCGCACGCCGGGCGCCTGTTCCGAGCGCAGCAGCGCCATCGGGCCGAGCGCCATGCGAAAGCCGTTGAACATCGGGCCGGTGCAGCGGAACTGGCCGTCGCCCAGCCGCTCGACGGTGAAGCGCCCGCGCAGCGGCTGATGCCCGGGCACGCCCGAGACCGCGCCGAGCGCGAATTCCAGGGTGGCTCCCTGGCCGGCCTCGTGGGCACGCCGGGCGCTGTCCGCATCGATCAGCAGCCCCAGCACCGCGCCTTCGGCGCGCTGACCCACCAGCGCCTGCAGCAGGCCCACGGTGTCGCCATTGCCGCCGGCGCCGGGGTTGTCCTGCGTGTCGGCGAGCACCACCGGCGAGCCCGGTTCGCCGCGCGCCGCCGCCCGGCGAACCGCTTCCTCGGGTTCGAGCAGTTCGAGCGCGAAGTCCTTCTCGGCCGAGTTCACCGCATCGGCGAGCTGGGCCACCGCCGATTGCACCGCCCGCTCGTCGTGGCCATAGCCGACCACCGACATGCCGCATTCCGGGAAGTCGGCCATCGGGAAG
>NZ_CEXFHW010000248.1:0-4377 GCF_982640115.1 Quisquiliibacterium sp.
CCCTCGAGCACCATGTCCCAGGGCGCCACCATCTGCAGGGAACCGCGGGCGTCCAGGGCAGCAGCGCCAAAGGCCGGCAGACCGGCCAGGCGGAACTCGTCGAACGACACCCGGTCGGCGGCCACGCGGCCCGAAGTCCGCACGACCGCCGCGCCGCGCGCGCTGTCGGCCAGCGCGAGCAGAAACTGCGCGTCATCGAGATTCGCCCGGCCCGACAGCCGGGCGGCCGGCAGCGCGGCATGCAGCAGCGCCGGCTGCAGCCCGGCCACCACCAGCGCAGCCCGCAGACCCGGCAGGTTCAGGCCCGGCAGCGACACACGGCGCGCCGGATCGATGTCGACGCTGCCGCTGAGGCGCCCCTCGCCCGGCAGTTCGGCGAGCAGATCGTCGATCCGCCAGCGGGGGGCACGCCAGCGCAGCACGCCACTGGCGCGGGTCACCGGCAGCCCGCCCTGATCGATCCGGGCAGGCTCGCGATTGGAAAGCGCCACCCGCATCGACAAGGCTTCGCCCGGTGCGTTCTGGCGCCATCGCAGCGTGGCCTCGCCATCGATCAGCGCCCGCAGGTCCGGCAGGCCGAGATGCGCCGGCCGCAGACCGCGAGCCTTGAGCTGCACCGGCTCGACCAGTCCGCCCGCCAGCAGCCGCCAGGCGGTGTCGGCCTCGAGCACGGGCACGCTGTCGGGAGCGGCACCCCGGGGCCTCGCCTGGACCGAGAGCGCGATGTCGCCGAGCGGGCCGCTCGCATGGGCAGCCAGCGAGACGCCCTGCCAGTCGAGGTCGGCCCGGGCCCGCGCATCGAGCGCGAAGGGCTTGCCGGTGGCGATGCGGCCGGTGAGGCTGGCGCTGCCCCAGGGCGTGCGCGCCGCCAGCCGCTCGATGCGCCAGCGCGCAGCCTCGGGGTCGTGGTCGGCAACCAGCTCCACCGCCTCGAGCACGATCGGCGCGCCCTGCGCCGGCCGCAGCGCCAGCCGTTCGATGCGGCCTGCCAGCAAGGCCATCGGCACCGGCAGGGCGAGCGAGTCGGGCAGGCTGGGCGGCGAGCCGTCATCGACCAGATCGACGTCGGCCTCGCGCACCTGCAGCGAGGCGATCACCACCCGGCCGCGCAAGGCCTGCGGCCACTGCCAGCGCAGGCGCAGGTCGGCAAGCCGGGCACGGGTGCCGGCCGGCGGCTGCCAGACCAGCCGCTGGATGCGCAGGCCCTCGGTGAGGCTGCCGCTCACGCCCTCGACCTGCAGGCGGCCATCGCTGGCCTGCACCGCCTGCCCCAGCGCCCAGACCAGGATCCGGTCATGCAGCTGCCATGCCGCGACGACGGCCAGCGCCAGCACCGCAGCCGTGATGGCCAGCCAGCGCGCGAGCGGAGAGCGCAGGGCGGCCATCAGAAGCTGTAGCCCACGGAGAAGTGGCCGCGTACCGCGCGGTCGCGCTGTCCGTAGGCGACATCGAGATTGACCGGCCCGATCGGCGAGCGCCAGCGCAGGCCCACGCCATAGCCCACGGCCGGGCGCCACTGCTCGACGGCATCGACCACATTGCCGGCATCGACGAAGCTGGCCGCCCACCAGTTGCCGCTCACCGGCACCTGGTACTCGAGGCTGCCCAGCGCCATCACGCGGCCACCGACCACCGCGTCGCCTTCCTTCAGGCCCAGCGACAGGTAGCGATAGCCACGCACCGACTGCGCGCCGCCGGCCCGGAACAGGTTCTGCGAAGGGATGTCGTCGCGCGTGCCGGAAATCACCAGTCCGCCCTCGGCGAGACCGATCAGGGTGCCCCGCGGCAGCGCTCCCTCGCCGTCGATCGGCCAGAAGCGCATGCCGCGGGCATAGAGCCGCACGAAGGAGCGATCGGACAGGACGCCGCGCGAGGCCGCGGAGACCTGCGTGCTGAAGGTGTAGCCCTGACGCGGATCGACCCGCGAGTCGAGCAGGCGCTGGCTCCAGGCCCAGCCCAGGGTGAGCGCGGCCCGGTTGCCGGTGATCTGTTCGCCCTCACCGGCATCGACCCGCGAGAATTCGGCCTGATACTGCAGCGAGAGAAAGGTGTCGATGGCCTCGGTGCGCTTGCCGCGACCCGCGTAGGCGGTGTGGGTGCGCGTGTACTCGCCCAGGGTGTCGAGCCGCTCGCTGCGCAGGCCGCCCTGCCAGTAGTGCCCGCCCGACTCCTGCGGGCTGCGCAGGTTGAGGAAGGCCCGGCCGCGCACCTGCTCGAGCTGCAGACCGGACTCCAGCAGCCAGCCCCGGCCGAACAGGTTGCGGTGGTCATAGCCGAGCAGGCCGCGCGCGCCCTGATCGGTGGAGTAGCCCAACCCGGTGGTGATCCGCTGCTGCGAGCGCTCGGAGAGGTCCACCAGCAGCGGCACCTGCATCAGCTCGGCATCGGCCTCGAGGGCGGCGAGATCGGGCAGCACCGTCACCGCGCTGAACTGGCCGGCCACCCGCAGGCGTTGCTGGAAGGCGAGCAGCAGGTCCAGCGAATACGGCGCCCCCTCGCTGAACGGGCGCAGATCGTCGACCAGCGAGCGCGGATAGCGCCGCAGCCCCTTGAGCACCAGCGGCCCGAAGCCGATCCGCGGCCCGCTGTCCACCACCAGCGAGAGCTGGGCGGCGGTCAGCTCCGGATCGACCCGCGCCCGGCTCTGCTCGATGCGGGCGCGCAGATAACCGGCCGACTGGAGCTGCTCGAGCAGCGCGCGCTTGCCCTGCTCCCAGTCGGCAGAGCGCAGGAAGCTGCCCTCGGGCAGCGGCCAGGCCTGCGCGAGCTGCTTCTCGATCGGCTGGCCGGCGGCCGCGCCATGCAGGCTCAGGCTGAAGGCCGCCACCGTGGTGCGCGCCCCGGCATCGACCACGATGCGCACCACCGGCGGTGCGCCGGCCTGCTCGGCCGGCTCGGTGAGCACCCGCGCGCTGGCCGAGAAGAACCCGGCGGCCTGCGCGACCGCCACCGCCTCCTCGCGGCCACGCTCGAGAAAGAGCGGCAGCTGCTCGATGCCGAAGCCGGGATCCTCGCGCCAGCGACCGAGCAGGGTACGCTCGCGCAGCGGCTCCACCAGCTCCTCGGGAGCCTCGATCTGCAGCTGGTAGTTGACGGTTCGGGCGCCACCCAGGGGCCCGCGCAGATTCCCCTGCGCGATCGCAAGCTCGGGCATCGAGCCGAGGACGGCGGCGGCCCAGAGGACTGCGATGAACCGCAGCATCAACCACACCCGATCAGCCTGGGCGCCTCGAACCGGCATCCGCGTCGTCGCCGCGCCCACGCCCGGCTTCCTCGGCAATCAGGCCCGGGGCTCAGCGCACCACGGTCTGCGCCTGCCCTGACGGGCGGGCGACGATCTCGCCGATGCGGTACACGGTCTCGCCCTGCGCGACGAGCAGCGCGCAGGCCTCGTCGGCATGCTCGGCGCCCATCACCACGGCCATGCCGATGCCGCAATTGAAGACCCGGTGCATCTCGGCATCGGCGATGCCACCCTCGCGCTGCAGCCAGTGGAAGATCGGCGGCATCGGCCAGGCGTCGCGGTGCAGCACCGCCTGCAGCGGTTCGGCCAGCACCCGCGGCAGGTTCTCGACCAGACCGCCGCCGGTGATGTGGGCCATGCCCTTGACCGGCAGACGGCCGATCAGCTCGAGCAGCGGCTTCACATAGATGCGCGTGGGCGCCATGACCGCGTTGGCGAAGGGCGCGCCATGGAAATCGTCGGCCATGCGAGGGGAATCGATGGACCCGTGGGCGCGCTCGATCACCCGCCGCACCAGCGAGTAGCCGTTGGAGTGCGCGCCACTGGAGGCCAGGCCCAGCACCACATCGCCCGGCGCGATGGTGCGGCCGTCGATGATGCGCGACTTCTCGACCGCGCCCACCGCGAAGCCGGCGAGGTCGTATTCGCCATCGGGATACATGCCGGGCATCTCGGCAGTCTCGCCGCCGATCAGCGCGCAGCCGGCCATCTCGCAGCCGCGCGCGATGCCGCCGATCACCGACGCGGCGGTGTCCACCGACAGGCGGCCGCAGGCGAAGTAGTCGAGGAAGAAAAGCGGCTCGGCCCCCTGCACCAGGATGTCGTTGACGCTCATGGCCACCAGATCGATGCCCACGGTGTCATGGCGATCGAGCGCGAAGGCGAGCTTGAGCTTGGTGCCCACGCCGTCGGTGCCCGACACCAGCACCGGCTCGCGGTAGCGGCGTGGCACTTCGAAGAGCGCGCCGAAGCCGCCGATGCCGGCCAGCACACCCTCGCGCATCGTGCGGCGAGCCAGCGGCTTGATGCGGTCGACCAGGGCGTCGCCGGCGTCGATGTCGACGCCGGCGTCTTTGTAGGAGAGCGGGGTGTTCATGGTCGAGGGGCCGATGACGGAGGGCCGCGCCGGCGCG
>NZ_CEXFHW010000249.1:0-4370 GCF_982640115.1 Quisquiliibacterium sp.
GGCAGCAGCGCCTCGCCCTCGATCTCCACCTGCGCGGCCGGATCGATCAGGCCCGAGACCTGCACCAGGGTCATGGCCGGGAAGTGCTTGCCCAGGGTCTCGCCCCAGGCCTTGCCCACCGCTGCGCCGGCGCGGTTGAAGGCGCCGATGTCGGTGACATAGGCGCGCAGCATGATCAGGTGCTCGGGGCGACCGCCGGCCGCACGCAGCACCGTCACCAGATTGGCCAGGGCGCGCGCCCACTGGGTGCCCATGTCGGCATCGGCGGCCACGCCGCGCTCACCCGGCAGCACGCCCACCTGACCGGCGATGCGCACCTGGGTGGCGCCGCGCGCCACCACCGCATGGGAGAAGCCGCGCGGGCGCGGCCAGCCCTCGGGCAGAACGGTCTGATAGGCGATGTCGCTCATGCTCGGCTCCGGGTGGGTGGCAGAGCCGGCCCGGAAGGGCCCGCCCTGCGATCAGCTGATGCGATGCGATGCGGTGCGGTGCGGCGCAGGCTCAGCGCGGCGCCATGCGGATGGCGCCGTCGAGCCGGATGCACTGGCCATTGAAGTAGGAGTTGCGCGCGAGCTCCAGCGCCAGGCTGCCGAACTCCTCGGGCTTGCCCAGCCGCTTGGGGAAGGGCACCGAGGCGCTGAGGCTGTCGAGCACATTCTGCGCGGCGCCGAGCATGAGCGGCGTGGCGAAGATGCCGGGCATGATCGAGTTGACGCGGATGCCCAGATCGGAGAGGTCTCGGGCCATGGGCAGCACCAGGCCGTTGACGCCGGCCTTGGCCGAGCCATAGATCACCTGGCCGATCTGGCCATCCTGCGCGGCCACCGAGGCGGTGAGCACGATGCAGCCGCGCTCGCCGTCTTCCAGCGGGGGCAGCGTGGCCATGCCTTCGGCGGCATGCGAGGCAAGCCGGTAGCTGGCCACCAGCGTGCCCTGCACGCCGGCTTCATAGTCGGCGGTGGACAGGCGCTTGAGCTTGCCTGCGGCCTTGTCGAAGGCGAGGGTCTTGCCGCGGCGCGAGGTCATGGCGCAGTGAATGAGCACGCGCTCCTGGCCGATGGCCGCGCGCGCCTTGGCATAGCCGGCCACCACGCTGTCCTCGTCGTTGATGTCCACGCGGCAGAACACGCCACCCACCGCCTTGGCCACCTCTTCGCCCTTGGCCTCGTTGACATCGAAGATGGCCACCTTGGCGCCGGCCGCTGCCAGCGCCATGGCCGCGGCGCGGCCCAGACCCGAGGCGCCGCCGGTGACGACGACGCTGGTGCTTGAATCGATGATCATGTGTGGCTCCTCTGCCCCTGGGGCTGTGGTTTGAATGGGTGACCGGGCCGCCCGCGGCGGGCGCGATGCCCGATTCTATCGGCGCACGCCGGACCCAAGCGGGCGCGCCGCGGAGCGGGGTTCCGGCAACCGCGGGATTGGCCGGACGCTCTGAGCGTCACCGAGCCCCTGAGCGATGAAGGTCAGCACCAGGGCATTGAGGGACACGCCCTCCGCACGAGCGCGCCTAGGCCGGGAGCCCTACCGCCCCTCCCCCGCCCTCACCACCTCGGCCGGCGCCACGGCCGGCACCACCGGGGTGAGACCCTCGAGCACCGCTGCCGGCAGCTGCTCGGCGAGCTGCGCCACGGTGAAGAGCGAGCCGTCATTGCCGAGGGTCTTGAACGCTTCGCCGTACCAGTAGGTGTGGATGCGGCCCTTCTCCACATGGAACACATGGCCGTTGATGGCGTGCGCGCCCTCGGTGCACAGATAGCCCACCAGCGGCGCGATGTGCTCGGGGCCGCGGCCGACGAAGAAGCGGTCGTACTGCTCCTGGGTGATGAGGCCGGACTCGAGCTTGCGCTTCTGGTTGGCGATCACGGCCTCGGTCATCATCATGCGGGTGTCGGCCGCCGGGCACAGCGCGTTGCAGGTGATGCCGAAGCGCGCGGTCTCCTTCGCGATGGAGCGCGTGAGGCCGATGATGCCGGCCTTGGCCGCACTGTAGTTGCACTGGCCGAGCGAGCCCTTGAAGGCATCCGACGAGAAGTTGACGATGCGCCCGTAGCCCTCGCGCCGCATGTACTTGATGGCGTGATGCGACATCGCCCAGTGGCCCTTCAGGTGCACGCTGATGACCGCGTCGAAGTCGTCCTCGGTCATGTTCCAGATCATCCGCTCGCGCAGCATGCCGGCCACATTCACCAGGATGTCGATGCCGCCGAAGCTCTCGACGCACTGGGCGACCATGCGGCCGGCCTTCTGGTAGTCGGCCACGCTGTCGTGGTTGGCCGCCGCGGTGCCGCCAGCCGCGCGGATCTGCGCCACCACCTCGTCGGCCGGGCGCTCGTCGGTGGGCTCGCCGCTGCGTCCCACGCCGGTGTCGTTGACCACCACGCGCGCGCCCTCGCGCGCGAGCAGCAGGGCCACCTCGCGGCCGATGCCGCGGCCGGCGCCGGTGACGATGGCCGATCTTCCTTCCAGGTGCATGGGAGTTCTCCGATTGGGGGTCTGAAGGCGGTCGCGCAGCGGCGCCCGGCAGTGCGAGGCCGGCTCAGCCCAGCAGGCCGCGCTGCGCGGCCAGGCGCAGGCTGGTTGCCACATCGATGACAAGCGGGCCGTCGCGGCGCACGCACACGGTGGCCTGCTCGCCCGCGGCAAGTTCGCGCAGCCGGTCGCCATCGAAGGCCACCACGCCCGGCCCGGTGAAGACCACCGGCTCGCCCAGCGCCAGCGCCTGCCAGCGGCTCACCCGCACCTCGCCGAAGAGGCCGGGCGAGATTGGCGCGCGCAGCGCCCGGCCCGAGCCGAGTTCCACCGCAAGACCAAGATCATCGGCAAAACCCACCGGTTGCAGGAAGCCGCCGATCGGCGACATGCCTACCGACGCGGGCTCGGCGCGGGTAAGCACCAGCGCTGCCAGCCGCGCCGGATCGAAGGGCAGCAGATTGCCGGGATGGTCATCGCGCAGCAGCACCGCATCGATCACGCCGAGGTCCTGCCAGTGATCGGCGCTCACATGGACCAGCTTGCAGCGCGCGCCCGCCTCCTGCGGCGCAAGGCGGCCGCTGGCCACCAGGCCCGCCGCCAGACCCGCGCTGGTGGCCTCGACCATCACCGGGAACACATTGTTGGTGCCGGTGGACAGCGGCACCAGCGGCACATCGGGCCAGGCGCTGGCAATCAGGCGGTTGGTGCCGTCACCGCCCAGCGAGACCATGGCCGTGCAGCCGGCCTCGCGCGCGGCGCGCACCGCGGCCAGGGTATCGGCCGGGCCATGGGTGAGGCCGACATCGAGCACCCGCACCCGTGCGCGCATCGGCAACCGTTCCAGTGCCCCTTCCGAGATGCGGTAGGGCTCCTTGAGCACCAGGATCTCGTCCACGCCCATCGCATCGAGCCCGGTGGCGATGCGCGCGACCAGGTCGCGCTTGAGCTCATGGGTGGTGGTGCTGGCGCGCGCGGCCAGCCGCCGGACATCGCGGCCCGACATGGGATTGGCGATGATCGCGGCCCGACCGGGCATGGCGGGCAGCGCGCCGGGCTCAGCCCTGCGCGAGCTTGTCCTGGGTGCGGGTGTCGAAGTCGCTGGCGTCGTGCCGCTCGTGCAGCTGACTGGCCGGATCGCCCATCACCCGGTTGACCATGCGCCCGCGCTTGACCGCGGGGCGTTGCGCGACAGCGTCGGTCCAGCGCTGCACATGCCGGTACTCGTCCACCTGCAGGAACTCGCCGGCGCCGTAGAGCAGACCCTTGGCGAGCGCGCCGTACCAGGGCCAGATGGCGATGTCGGCGATGGTGTAGTCGTCGCCCGCCATGTAGGCGTTCTCGGCGAGGTGGCGGTCGAGCACATCGAGCTGGCGCTTGGTCTCCATCGCGAAGCGGTCGATGGCGTACTCGATCTTGGTGGGCGCGTACGCGTAGAAGTGACCGAAGCCGCCGCCGAGGTAGGGCGCGCTGCCCATCTGCCAGAACAGCCACGACAGGCAGGCGGCACGGGCCTCGCCCTGCGCCGGCAGGAAGGCGCCGAACTTCTCGGCCAGGTGCATGAGGATGGCGCCCGACTCGAACACGCGGATGGGCTTGGGCCCGCTGCGATCGACCAGCGCCGGGATCTTGGAGTTGGGGTTGGCGGCCACAAAGCCGCTGCCGAATTGCTGGCCCTCATTGATGCGGATGAGCCAGGCGTCGTACTCGGCGCCGGTGTGGCCAGCGGCCAGGAGCTCCTCGAACATCACCGTGACCTTCACGCCGTTGGGCGTGCCCAGCGAGTAGAGCTGGAAGGGATGCCGACCCACTGGCAGTTCATGGTCATGCGTGGGCCCGGCGATCGGCCGGTTGATGTTGGCAAAGCGCCCGCCGCTGGCCTTGTTCCAGGTCCAGAC